>JBAXMR010000001.1:0-103971 GCA_037134195.1 Paludibacter sp.
ATTCAGTTAAAAAAACTGAAAATATCTGGTTATGTACAGGCACAAATGCAATCTTCTCAGATTGACTCTTCTTTTAGCAAAACAAATGACATGAAAGTTGGTAATGCTATGTTTGGTCCTGAAAAAGTGATTGGTGGAAACTACAATCGTTTTGGTATTCGTCGTGGTCGTTTAAAAGCCACTTATTCTGATTTTGGCTGTACCGGTGTTTTGGAATTAAACATTCTTGAAACCCCTATTGGTACTAGTGCCGGTGGAACTGCCAGTGGAACTACTGGTGTTTCAGTTAAGACTGCATCTGTAAGTGCATTAGATCCATGGTTAAATATCTTGACTTTAACTGGTGGAGTGTTTGATCGTCCTTTCGGATATGAAATTGGATATTCTTCATCAAAATTGGAATCTCCGGAACGCTCACGCATTATTCAAACTTTGTTTCCTGATGAGAATGACTTAGGTGCAATGTTTTCACTTCAAGCACCTAAAGGTAATCCTTGGAATGTACTTAAATTAGACGGAGGCTTGTTTGCAGGTAATTCAATCAGACAAGATTATAAATCTCAAAAAGACTTCATCGGACACCTTAGCTATTCAGAAGGTACTTCTACAATGAAATGGGGATTAGGTGCTTCAATGTATGCAGGTTTCAACTATCAAACTTCAAAATATGTGTACAAAATGAATAACGGAGCATTTGCCCGTGATAGTAGCGCATTAGTTGTTGACCCAGCAAGTACTACTACTCCTAAAGCAAATTTAAATTTGAATACAAATAATTTTGCTAACCGTACATACTATGGCTTTGATGGTCAATTTTCATTGGCATCTGTTGCTGGTTTAACTCAAATCCGTGCTGAATATATTTTTGGAACACAACCAGGTACAGCGGGAAGTTCTGCAAGTCCTAATGGATATGAACCTACAACAATTTCCGCAGGTGCAGACACTTATATCCGTAATTTTAATGGTGGTTATGTACATTTTGTTCAAGATATTGCTGATACCAAACACAGTATTACTGTAAAATACGATTGGTACAATCCAAATACTGACATCAATTCAAGTGCTATTGGAACTGCACTAACCGCTGATCAAATTGCTGCAAACGCCAAAACACCAAATACATCAAAGCCTTATATGGCAGCAAGCAAAACAGATATGTCTTATTCTACTATTGGAATTGGATATATATACCGCATGAACAACAATGTTAAGTTGACGGTTTACTATGATATGGTAAGCAACGGTAAAACTATGGTTAAAAAATATATGGCAGACTTAACTGACAATGTGTTGACAGTTCGTATGCAATATAAATTCTAAAATAGTTTATAGAAGGTAGTTTAAAGTTTATAGAAAAATAAAAGTAAATAGAAACAAGATTTTAAAAGAAAAAAAATGAAAAAACTTATTTTATCACTTATGATGGTTTGCACAATTGCACCCTCATTTTATGCTCAAAAAATTAAAGGTAGTGACACCGTATTACCTTTGGCTCAGAAAGAAGCAGAAGCTTTCGGTAAGAAAACCGGTAAATCGGTAACCGTAATTGGTGGTGGTAGTGGTGTTGGTATCGCTGCATTGCTCGAAGGAACAACTGAAATCGCGATGTCGTCACGTAAAATGAAATTTGACGAAAAAGCAAAATGTCAGGAAGCCGGTAAATCAATCGTTGAAAAAACAATTGCTTACGATGCATTGGCAGTGGTTATTAACCCATCAAATGGCGTTGAAAAATTAACTCGCCAACAATTGGAAGATATTTTCACAGGTAAAGTAACTAACTGGAAACAAGTTGGTGGTGCTGATTTGAAAATCACTCCCTATTCACGCGAAACAAGTTCAGGTACTTACGAGTTTTTCAAAGAACATGTATTGAAAAACAAAAATTATATGAGTTCAATCCTAAGTATGCCAGCCACAGGAGCAATTATCCAATCTGTTAGTCAGACAAAAGGTGCTATTGGTTATGTAGGTTTAGCTTATTTGAATAGTACCGTAAAAGCTGTACATGTTTCATTTGATGGAAAAAACTTTGTTGAACCATCATTGAAAACAGCAATGAATAAAACCTATCCTATCGTTCGTCCATTGTTTTTCTACTACGAAAAATCAAAGGAAAAAAACTATTTGCCTCTTGTAAACTTTGTGCTTTCTGCCGAAGGTCAGGCAATTGTTGAAAAAGTAGGTTATGTGCCGTTAGCAAAATAAGTTGCCCCTTACCCCTCTGACCTTCATCCCCATTGGGGTACTTTAGCTAACGCTGACCGTTGGTTCTCCAAAAGGTGAAAGACTAAGGTAAATTGGTTTTCCGGGAAATAAAAGCCGCTGTCGAAATTTCGATGGCGGTTTCTTTTTATGTAGGGCATGGTATTAAGCTTACAGGATGAGAGTTCCTGTATGTGCCGGGTTGATAGGAAACATTAGCGATTGGCAAGGTTGTATGTGGGTGACTGCAAATCTGAAAGAAGTCATCAGTAAAACTCAAGAACAAAATCTGATAAACACTTATATTCTGATAGTTGATGTTTTTATCGCTACAGGTCATGTTTATATGACAACAACACATGTTTCTATTTCTTCAACGCATGTTTTTATTTCTTCAACGCATGTTTCTATTCCTTCAACACGTATTTCTATTTCTTCAACATACCTTTCTATTCCTTCAAGGTCTGTTTTTATTTCTTCAACACATGATTTTGTTTCATTAATGCGTGTTGAAGAAACAAAAACACACAAGGAAGTAGTAAAAACATTATCTGTTATGCTAAAAACAATGTCTTTTATCATATTCAGGGTATGACTTGAAGTTACACACTGATTTAAAATCATGAAAACATACAATTTCTAAATAACCCCCAGAATTGAAACATCTTCAGAAAGCCTTATCTACAAGGATATTATTAGTTTTGTTTAAAAATAATCCATAAAAATGTTGGTGATGTTAAATTGGTTATTTATCTTTGGGGGCGAAAAACAAAGTAACTCATTTTTCTATTCATCAGATGACCAAAGGTCATCAGATGAGTAATATACCTGACAAAAAGTCATCTGATGAATAAAAACACATAAACCCTATGACCCTTTACGAAAAACTGAAACAAGCCCGAAGCGAAGAAGATGTAAAAGATGCGTATATCAAAGCATTGGGGCTGAAAGGCTATTCCAAAAACCTGATTGACATTCAGACCAAAGAAATATGGTTCGAAGCCAAAGACGGAGGCAAAAATTCCACCTACGCCATGTTCACACAGCTGATGCATTATGTGCAGGAAGCGTTGAACAAAGGCGACTATATCCCACCTTTTCTGTGTGTGATTGATGCCATGCGTTCAGGCGTTGGAGTTTCGGCGTTGGAATTTGATTTAAACCGCTTACTTGATTTTATTCCAACTTACCGGAAAACAATGGAATTCAGGTATTGGCTGCATACTGCCGATTCAGTTTTTGTGTACGAACTTACCCGTATATATCCTCAAAATTCAGAAATACTTATCGCTCTATAAAACTTTATTAATTTTGTATATCGTGTTTTCAGTATAAAAAGCTGCCTGTGAAGGTGGCTTTTTTAATGTTATAGATTCCTGACAAATTAATTTTTTTATTGTTTTCTTTCTTTATTCAAACCATTTACTGTAATTATTACAATAATGTAAGTTGTATATTAATGTATAAAAAATGTAACATGTATTTCATTGAATGTAAATGTTATTGAAATGACTATTACATACTTTTGCGACCATATTAAAAATCAGGGATGAAAAATTATTTCTTTATTATATTACTGTTTGCTTTTTCTTTAAATAGTTCATTTGCTGCGACAATCAAAGGGCATGTAATTGACAGTGATACCCATGAATTTGTTCAGGGAGCTATTATCAGTATTAAAGGAACAAAATTCGTTGTTGTCTCAGATACAAAAGGAGAATATAAATTTAATAACATTCCCAGGGGTACATATATTTTATCTGCCAGGATGGTGGGTTATAAATTTACTATTAAAGAAGAGATAAGCCTGAAATCGGTTAAAGATGAATTTAATTACGACATCTATTTACGACCTGACTCAAGGGATTTATCCAATGTGGAAGTAAAAGGGATTAAGAATAAAGAAACCGATGCCATGGCACGGTTGGATGAAAAGATGGCTTCAAATGTTATTAATATTATGTCTGCTAAGACTATCGAAGTGCTCCCTGATTTAAATGTAGCCAATGTGATGCAACGCATTTCAGGAGTATCGATGGTGAAAAACAGTACAGGTAATAATACGGAAGCAATAATCAGGGGGATGCCTCCACGTTACAGTAACACGCAGATTAATGGCTCCGCTGCTCCCAGTACAAGTGGTTCGGTTCGTTCTGTTCCATTGGATATTATTCCCTCAAACTTAGTAGGAAGAGTGGAAGTAACCAAGGCACTGACACCCGATCAGGAAGGAAATGGATTAGGAGGAACAGTAAATGTAGAAATGAAAGATGCTCCCGATAAGCCACTTTTTTCAGTGGACTTAGCTACAGGATATAATCAGTTTTTTTTCGACCATCAACTGACAACTTTTAATAGTAGTGTTGTTGTAATGAAAGATCCGGCTGAAAGAAACTTAAGTCAGTATCCTGATTATTCTTATCTGGCTAATCTTTCAGATTTTACCAGAGAAAATATGGTAATAAAACAAGTACAAGCTCCGCTTGATTTAAATGGGAGCTTTTCTTTTGGTCACAGATACTTCCATAATAAATTTGGTGTTTTGGTTTCGGCTACTGTAACTAATACCAGTCAGGGAAGTATTGATACAAATTTCACTCCTGATTTGTCGGTTTATAATATTATATCCTATACTTCAAAAAACAGAAGACCCTATGATACACAGGCACTAAGAATTGGCTCAAATATCAAACTGGATTATCAGATTGACGCTAAAAACAGAATTAGTCTATACAATTCATATTTTCAGATGCGGGAGACTAAAGCACGTAATGAATCTGATACAACTGCAGAGATTAATTGGGGAAGAGTAGGCTCAAATGATGTTACAAATATTGATATTTCAACTTTAAACAGCTTTAATCTTCAGGGACATCACGATTTGTCGAAAAAATTAGAACTAGACTGGACTCTTCTGTACTCTGTAGCCACATCGCAATCACCCGATTTAGTAACTGTAAATTATGTTCAGATTATTCATCCCACCGTACAACCTGTTTATCTAAATTATTCAAGTTGTGTAACCCGCGAATGGCAGCACAATACCGACGAGAACAAAGATGCTTATGTGAATATAAAATACAAACCCGTTATTTTCGACCATAATTTTGATTTTAAAGTGGGTGGAATGGCCCGGGTTAAATTCAGAAATAATTATGCTAACGAATACACCTTTGATGCTCCGATTGTCAATCCTCCAAATCCAAATATTGAAACAGTTGATCTTACTCAAAACCGGAATGCCCAACAACGAAACGGGAATCCGATAAATAATCCGGGTAACTATAAAGCAACTGAGAATATTGAAGCCGCCTATGGACAGGTAAAAACAAACTTTGGAAAACTACAGGTTTTGACAGGGGTTCGTGTTGAATTTACTTACCAAACCAATTACCACAGTGAAACTCAGAATGTATTAGTTCCGTTCACAACGAATAAATTCAGGTACTTCGATGTACTTCCGAGTCTCCACCTGAATTATCAGTTGACAGATAAACAAAACCTTAGGTTCTCAGCTTATCAGGGAATAAGCCGACCTAATTATACCGATTTAGTTGATTATTATGCACAGGGTGTAAATGGAGGTTCGCAGGGAAATCCTCATTTAAATCATTCACGTGGGACTTGTTACGACGCAAGGTACGAAATGTATATAAATAAAGAAGAGATATTGACCGCCGGTGTTTTTTATAAATACATTGAACATCCCATTGTAGATATGCTCGGAGCTAACAATCAAACCCGACCTGTAAATTTGCCAAGTCCATGTACCAACTTTGGTTTCGAGTTAGTTGGGATTAAATATTTCGGAAATTTTGGAATTAGCTGTAATTACACTTTTACTTCTTCCAGAATGGAATATCCCAAAAATTTTTACCCATCACCCGATGTACTTGAAAAGAAGATAGAAATTATTCCTTTAGTGGGTCAGTCGCCTCATATTATTAATGCAGCACTTAATTACAGGGATGTGTCATGTGGGTTTAAATGCCAGCTGGTATATACCATGCAGGGCGAAAACCTGAAAAGAATTGAATCGGATTATGGGGCAGATACCTATCAACGCACATTTCATGATTTAGGAGCTACTGCCGAAAAGACCTTGTTTAAAAATGGACTTTTGTATGCAAAAATCAATAACTTATTAAACTCAAAAGTGGAGTATTATATAAAAAAATACGATGGAACACAAGAGAGTATATCAACAAGCATGAGTTTCCTGGTTGGATTAAAATATAATTTATAAACAAACTATTTATCAATTAAAAACAAAAATCAAAATGAAAACAAAAAACTTTCTGTTAATTGCTATCGGAACTGTGATAGCATTATCGTCATGTACATCTTCAGGTAATGACCTGGTTGATGCAACTGCTAATTATCCTAAAACACCTGCAAGCTATGTGAAAAGCAGAAATTTGACAGGTGCTTTAAAAGGTACTTTGAAACAAGACTCAACGTATTATTTAGTTGGAAATGTTGCCGTAGCAAAAGGTGATACATTGGCTGTTCAACCGGGTGCAACTATTATTGCCACTAATAATTTTCAATTTCAAATTTCAGGAACATTCCTAAGCTTAGGAACCGAAGCTAAACCAGTAACATTTACTTCCAGCGATGCAACCCGTTTTACTGATTTAGCTATTAATACCGGACACTGGGGTGGATTTGTATTTGATTCAACAGCAGTTTATGTCTTTGTAAAATACACGCACATTAACTTCACAGGCGGAAATGGTTCAGATGGTAAACCACAAGCAAGTTTTGATGTGGAAGGAAGCCAGACCTACAATGGCGGAGCTTATATCATTGTTGAAGATAGCTGGTTCTATGGCGGCATTGACGATGGTATCCACTTAAATGGAAACATTACAACCAGTATCAAACGCAATGTTATCCAACGTCTGGGAGGAGCAGATGGCGAAACAATGAACATCAAAGCCGGTGTAAAAGGCGATATTGCTTATAATTACATCTGGAGTGCTGCCAACAATGCCATCAAACTGGAAACCAGTAAAACAGTAAAAATTCCTCAAACAAATATGAATATCTTTAACAATACTATTATCAATGGTGGATTTCGTAAAGTTGGAGAAGCAACTAATTCAATTTTGATTGATAAATGGGCTCGTGCAAGCATTTATAACAACTTAATTGTAGGTAATCATACCGGTATTAATATTACAACAAAAGCAGATACCTTGAATTGTAAATATGGAAACAATTTAATTTATGCTCCTGCAGATTCGTTGAAATCATTTATTTATCCGGCCGGAGCATTTAGTAAAGTAAGAACTACTGACATAACCGGTTCAACTCTGGCTTTGTGTAATTCGGTATTTTCAGCCTGGGTTACACCTACTGTAACTCTGCCCGATAATACGGTTGAAGATGCTAATGTCCCAAGTCTTGCCTCAGGTTCTCCTGCAATTGCGAAAGGACTTACTGTAGCTCCGTTTACTTACTTTATTACTTCAGCTGATGGGAAAAAAGGATCTGCCGATTTACTGAACAAAGATTTAGGTGCCTATCCTACTGATGGAACGGGTAACAAACATTTACCAACCAGAAAACCTGTACAATAAGGTTCTATAAAAATATACTATATAAAATGAAAAAAATATCATTCATAGCCATCGTTCTTTTTACAGTTTGTTCTGTCTATGCTAAAACTCCGGCTGCTTCGGCTTATAAAATTGTAAACAAAATCAGCCTGGAAGGTAACGAAAAATGGGATTATCTTTTCTCAGACGATAAGGCAAGTCGTTTGTATGTATCGCACGGAAGTCAGGTACAGGTTGTGGACGAAGTAGAAGGAAAAGTAATTGGAAAAATAACTGATCTTCAGGGAGTTCATGGAATAGCTATTGCCTCCGATTTGAAAAAAGGTTTTATCAGTACCAAAACCGACAATTCAGTAACCATTTTCAATACCGAAACTTTTGCAGTGATTAAGAAAGTGGCAATGACCGGTACCAGTCCGGATGCCATTCTTTTTGATTCATTCAGCAAAAAAGTCTTTGTATTCAATGGTCACTCAAATAATGCGACTGTTTTGGACGCTGAAACCAATGAAATCGTAGCCACCATTGCATTGACGGGTAATCCTGAATTTGCTCAAAGCAACCGCAAAGGGCTTATTTATGTAAACCTTGAAGATGCAAGCAGTATAGCCGTAATCAATGCAAGTACATACAAAGTAGAAAATGTGTGGCCAATAGCTCCGGGTTCAGAACCAACCGGTTTGGCTTTGGATAATGAAACTCACCGCTTGTTCAGCGTATGTGCCAACAAAATGATGATGGTGGTAAATGCTGAAACCGGAAAAGTAATTACCAGCCTTCCTATCGGTGAAAGAGTGGATGGTGCGGCTTGTGATGCTAAACTGAAATGTGTTTACAGTTCAAACGGCGATGCCACGATGACAGTGGTAAAAGAAGGCGAAAATGATACCTACAGTGTTTTGGAAAACGTACCAACTCAAAAAGGAGCACGTACCATTGCTATAAACAGAAAAACGCATCATATTTATTTACCAGCTGCTGAATTTGAAGCACCTGCAGCCGGTCAAAAAAGTGGCAAATTAATTCCTGGTACTTTTGTTATTCTGGATATAGTAGCCACTAATTAAAAAAACAGTTCTTTAATTAATGACAATAACAGCTTTGGTCGGCAAGTGAAAGCGTTGACCACTGCTGTTATTTATAATTTCTTAATCAATAAATTAATAACAATGAAAAAAATCTTATTTTTTATTATTTTGCAGGTTGCTGTATTTGCAACAATGGCTTTTACTCCTCTAAAAGAATCAAAGAAAGAATCATCTGCAAAAGAAATTACGCTTAAGAGATACAAAAAAGCATTGAATTTCTTTGTAATTAGTGATTGGGGATGGAGTGGCGGCAAATCTCAACAGGCAGTAGCAGATGGTATGGCTCGCGAAGCAGAAGCCATTGACCCGCAGTTTATAGTTTCGTGTGGCGATAATTTTCAGGTAGCCGGGGTTGCTTCTACACAAGATCCGCTCTGGAAAAATAATTTTGAAGATGTGTATAAGAATATTGCCTTGCAAATTGACTGGTATCCGGTATTTGGAAATCACGACTACAAGGGAAATACACAAGCCGAAATTGATTATTCAAAAATAAGTCGTCGCTGGAGGTTTGAAGATCATTACCGTTCGATTGTAAAAAAGATAAATGATTCAGTATCGGCAAAGTTTATATTTTTAGATACTCCACCTTTGGTAGATGAATATTACAAAAAGGGCGGTTACCCTGACGTTGTGAAACAAGACACCGCTCAACAAATGAGATGGTTGGCCAATGAATTAGCTTCGAAAGAACAATGGAAACTGATTTTTGGACATCACCCAATCTATTCGGCAAGTAATAAACATGGTAACACTCCAGAGATGATTCAACGTGTGAAACCTTTACTCGAAAAATACCGTGCTCAGTTTTATTTTTGCGGACATGACCATGATTTCCAACATTTACGCGAAAAAGGAAAGAAGCTGAATTATATCGTTACCGGAACCGGTGGTGAACCACGCCCAAGTTCAACAAACAACCTGTCATTATTCAGTAACTCAACTCCCGGTTTTTCTGAAGTTACATTTCATGCCGACAGTATCCGGGTAGTTTTTATGGGATTCAATGGTGATGCTCAGTATGTAACCGAGCAATCGTATAAATAAATATCAAAAAGTAAGTCTGTCTCAATTATTTTAGGTTCAATCATTAACTTGATTGTTAAGAAAAGCTACCTGTGAAGGTGGCTTTTTTGTTTTATCAAATCTACTCCATCGCTCAAAAAGACGGAGTTGGTTGAGTTTAAGAAGTAAAATATCAGTGATTAATCTGAAAAATTCATATAATTGTAACATTCTTTGTTCCTGTATTAATCTGACTATTTGTATGTTTGTTGAATATAATAAGAAAACTTTTTTTGATTGTATAATCTTTTATAGTTCAACGCGATGAAAAACAAAATGCTGCCAAGAGTAATTGTTTTTTATTTTATTGCCATTACTATTTCGAATGTTTTCAGGTTTGATGTATTGAATCTCCATGCTTTTATTGTAAAGCTGCCAATATGGACTATGATTTTTATTAGTCCGCTGGAAGATTGTGGGATTCTGATCGGAGCTTTACTTTCCCTATATTTATTAAGAAAAGAGCGAACTACAACAATTTCAGTATTCGGCAGTTCTACCAAGTGGAGTTTGCTTATGAGTATAGTTCCGGTCGCACTATTGACAATGATTGGCGTAAAGGGCTTTGGGAGTGAAAATTCTCATTATTATGGTTTTATCGCCGGAGTTTCCACACTTATTTATTGCTTTTGCGAAGAAATTGGCTGGCGTGGGTATTTGGAAGAAGAATTCAAAGCAATTTCTTTTTGGAAAAGAGGCTTTTTAATTGCTATTATGTGGTACTTCTGGCATTTATCCTTTCTGACGAATTACGAGATTTTAAGCAACCTCAAATTCTTCGGTTGGTTGTTGGTGGGTAGTTGGGGAATCAGTAAACTGATGGAACTAACTAAATCTGTTACTGTGGCTACCTGCTTTCACATGCTTATCAATATCATTATGTTTAATGGATTTATCAAGGACGGTATCAATCTTACTTCTAAAATGATTATTTTGGGAACTTGTTTGGTGGTTTGGATACCGGTTTTGATTCTATGGAGTAAACAAAACACAAACATAATTCCTTGCTCATCAGATGACTCTGAGTCATCCGATGAGTTATAGATTCTACAGGGTCATCTTTATACCGCAAAAACACACAAGGAAGTAGTAAAAACATTATCTGTTATGCTAAAAACAATGTCTTTTATCATATTCAGGGTATGACTTGAAGTTACACACTGATTTAAAATCATGAAAACATACAATTTCTAAATAACCCCCAGAATTGAAACATCTTCAGAAAGCCTTATCTACAAGGATATTATTAGTTTTGTTTAAAAATAATCCATAAAAATGTTGGTGATGTTAAATTGGTTATTTATCTTTGGGGGCGAAAAACAAAGTAACTCATTTTTCTATTCATCAGATGACCAAAGGTCATCAGATGAGTAATATACCTGACAAAAAGTCATCTGATGAATAAAAACACATAAACCCTATGACCCTTTACGAAAAACTGAAACAAGCCCGAAGCGAAGAAGATGTAAAAGATGCGTATATCAAAGCATTGGGGCTGAAAGGCTATTCCAAAAACCTGATTGACATTCAGACCAAAGAAATATGGTTCGAAGCCAAAGACGGAGGCAAAAATTCCACCTACGCCATGTTCACACAGCTGATGCATTATGTGCAGGAAGCATTGAACAAAGGCGACTATATCCCACCTTTTCTGTGTGTGATTGATACCCAGAAAGCAGCCTTGATGAAAAGCGAGGATGTGATTCCTTTCCTTGCCAAAAAGACGATTAAGTGGGGCAAATCTGCCAGTAGTTACTCGCAGGAAGCACTCGAAGCCATTTCGGCACATATCGGTACGCACTTTGTTTCGTTTCGCATCGAAACACACGAAGACGAATTTATCTCCACCATTAAAAACGCTATTAAGAACGGCGATATTATCCGCACACAGATTACGCCCGACAACCTGAAACAGGTGTTTGATAAATGGGTGAAAATGGTGGGACTGGAAATTAAAGGCGTGGCAGTAGAAGATTATGCCTTGCTTTTTTTTGCCGATATAATGAATGATGGAACGGTTTCTACCCACGACAATTTGCCGGCTGAACTGCTGCACAAAAACAATGCTCCTGTTTTTAGTCTTGGTGGTAAAATATACGAACTTGGTAACCGCGAAGGCTACCGCCAGTTTTGGGCAATTTACCACCGTCCGCCGCAAGCCGAATACCGCAATTATTTACTGGAACGCCGCGACAGTTTGATACCGCTTGACGAACGAAGTTTTAAAGGAGCATATTATACCCCGCTGGCGGTGGTGGATAAAGCTTACGACAAACTTGCCGAAACACTCGGCCACAACTGGCAACGCGAATACATTGTGTGGGATATGTGCTGCGGGGTGGGAAACTTAGAAGTGAAACACAGCAACCACCGCAACATTTACATGAGTACGCTCGACGAAGCCGATGTGGATGTGATGCTTGCCACCAAAACCTGCGTGGCAGCCCAACGCTTTCAATACGATTACTTGAACGACGACATTACCGATGACGGCAAAATAGATTATACACTCACCAATAAAGTGCCCGAAGGACTGCGACGTGCCATTGCCGATGGAAAAAAGATTTTGGTGCTGATGAATCCACCGTATGCAGAAAGTGGAAGTGGTGTTGAAAGTGGTAACAAAGAGGGAGTCTCTACCACTAAAATGATGAAAACTATGGAAGAATATGGTTTTGCGAAACGAGAATTGTTTGCTCAATTTTTAGCAAGAATTAAAAGAGAAATTCCAAATGCAACAATTTCGTTATTTAGTACATTAAAATATGTAATAGCACCGAATTTTGAAGAATTTAGAAACATTTGGTATGCTCGGTTCTTAGGTGGTTTTGCTGTTCACAACAAAGCATTTGATGGACTTACAGGAAATTTTCCTATTGGCTTTTTAATATGGAAGACAACTCTCAATAATAAAGACATTATAAAAGAAGTTAGTTTAGAAATACTTAATAAAGAATCAATTCCTATTGGTGAAAGATTATTTCTTAATTGCCCTAATGAAGAATTGTTGACTAGGTGGATTGACAGACCCAAACCAAATAAACAACTATCAATTCCTCTAAAAAATGCTATTTCACCTGCGACGAAAACAAGAGATGTAAGAGGATTATATTGGTCGGATAATGCGATTGGTAGTATGTATGCACATGCAAGTGATATTCAAAATTGTCATTTGACAGCATTATTATCTTCAGGATATAGCAGTCCAGGAGCTTTTTTTGTTACAGAAGAAAATCTTTGGAAAGCAGCGATTGTCTTTTCAGTTCGTAAATTAGTAAAACCCACCTGGCTTAACGATCGTGACCAGTTTCTGCAACCTACCGGCGAACTAACTGAAGAGTTTAAGTCGGATTGTTTGGTGTGGATGCTGTTTAATGGCAGTAACCTCACCGCCGGAGCCGATGATTTAGAGTGGAACGGTCGTAAGTGGAGCATTGTCAATCATTTTATACCCTTTACCGAAGAAGAAGTCGGTGCACCCGGTCGGTTTGAAAGTGATTTTATGGTGCAGTATCTTTCCACTCATCAGATGACTGAAAGTCATCAGATGAGTAATAACGCATCTCATCAGATGACTGAAAGTCATCAGATGAATAATAACGCACCTCTTCAGATGAGTAAAGACGCATCTCATCAGATGACTGTAAGTCATCAGATGAGTAATAACGGACCTCATCAGATGAGTAAAGAAGCATCTCATCAGATGACTGTAAGTCATCAGATGAGTAATAACGCACCTCATCAGATGAGTAAAGAAGCCACCGCCGTTCTTGCCGAAGGCAAAAAACTCTGGCAAGCCTATTTTTTACAAACCGATTTACGTTCCGTCCGTGATGAACTAAAACTTAACCGCCCCGATGCAGGATGGTATCAGGTGCGCAAAGCACTGCAAGCCCGCAATGCCAGCGGTGATTTTCCACCGGTAAGTTTTAAATCATTCGAAACAGCCTACAAAACCCTTACTGAAAAGCTTCAACCAATGGTGTATGAGTTGGGTTTTTTGAAAGTGTAGGTATAATAACTTACTAATAACTCACGGGGTGACTCCAAGTATAATAACTCACGGGGTGTCTTCAAGTCACCCCGTGAATAGCCAAGTGAAGAGAATAAATTAATACAACAAGAATATATGAATTTTGAACCCGAAAATCTTTATCATATCTACAATCAGGGAAATAACCGGCAGCAGTTGTTTTTTTCGCGCGATAACTATCTTTTTTTCCTGAATAAGATTAAAAAACATATTCTGCCTCATGCCGATATACTTGCGTGGTGCTTAATGCCGAATCATTTTCATGTGATGATTTATGTGTATGATGTTTCTCCTACTCATCAGATGACTGAAAGTCATCAGATGAGTAATGATGCACCTTACCAATCTACTCATCAGATAACTGAAAGTCATCAGATGAGTAATGATGCACCTTACCAATCTACTCATCAGATGACTGAAAGTCATCAGATGAGTAAGATTCAGAGTCAAGCTCTCATCCAATCTATTGCAGTAATGCTCCGTTCCTATACCCGGGCAATCAATTTACAGGAAAATAGTACAGGTTCACTTTTTAAAGCGCATACCAAAGCAGAATGTATCACAAAGCTACAAGGCATTACTCCTTCCTTTTTTGGTTCTCAAATTAATGTGCGTATTCCTGAAAAAGAATACCCGCAGGTTTGTTTTAATTATATCCATCAAAACCCGGTGAATGCCAAGCTGGTAAAACGGCCTGAAGATTGGGAGTTCTCATCGTACAGGGATTATTATGGATTCAGAAACGGGAAATTAATCAACAGAGCACGTGCTGCCGAATTTGAATTAGTGAAACAAGAAAACTCATCAGATGACTGAAAGTCATCAGATGAGTAAAACTTATCAAATTAATTACTCATCAGATGACTGAAAGTCATCAGATGAGTAAAAGTCATCAGATGACTAAAACTTATCAGATTAATTACTCATCAGATGAGTAAAAGAGAGTAAAAATAAATTTCAAATCACCCCAATAATCCGCGCATACATTAACGTCTGTGTAGTGTTTTCGGTTTGTGTTTTGCTTAGGATATTCCGTCGGTGATTATCAACCGTGTTTTTACTGATAAAAAGTTTCTCGGCTATTTGGATGCTTTCGTAGCCACGTGACAACAGTTGTAGTATTTCTACTTCACGGCGGGTAAAGCAGGTCTCGGTATGCGAAACCTTTATTGTTCCGGTCATACAATCCATAATCATCATTCCTCTGGGCGGAGTTTCAGTTTCTTTACCGGTAACCGGGTCGAGCAATAGCAGTAGTAACCACAGTTCTCCATCTTTATCTAATTCCAGTATCATATACTGATGCAGAAAGCGTTGATAGCTTCCGTTATTATTTTTCATTCTACATTCGTATATCAGTTTATGGTGCTTAAGATCATCGACTGATAGTTCATGTAGCATGCTTAACGCCTTATACTTAGTGTTGTGCACATATTCCACATCATCGGGGTGAAGTAGAGCCTGTAGACTTTCCATGCAGTTGAATTTATTGTGAAACGGATAATCAGTATCGTGCTGCCAATGTAATAGGGTATATTCATTCAGGTGCATATCATAAATAGCCATGCCTTTGTTACTGGCTTTAGATAACTGAAGAAGAACCTGTTTCTTTCTTTCGAAACGGTTGTAATCTTCGTGTGATACTTTTTGAAAACGATGAATTAATTCATGGTAATTTTGGTTAGAGTTGTTCATTTGTACAAATAGTTTTTTTTAATTTTTAAAATCAGATAAATATAATTAACGTTTTTGTTTCGACCTGATGTCTATGCTCAACAAAACAGTTTTTGATTTATGTGTGTGAAATTAGCGATTAGTCGCTATTGTGAAAAAATACCCAAGCCTATACTTTTGTCAGCATAATGTTTTTGACAGCTGTTTGACGCTTTTAGGTAAAAATAGTAAATTAATTTAAGTTATCAAAAACAAGAATAAACGAAAGTAATCACACCCCAAAATTAAACCGTATGACAACAGGAGCAAGAATTCCTCGCGGGATTGACGATTTCAATCCATATTACACAAACGCTATGGCGTATTTATTAGATGGTACACCCACAACCAATGCTGTGAGATTAGGCATAATTCCTGACGAACTAACCGAAATGACAGGCTTTGCCACTGCATGGGTGCCACTTTATTCAAAATACAGTGATAAGAAAAACAGCCGCACTACAGCCGTAAAAGATCAGTTGTTAGAGATTATTGGGAATGTGGTGTCTTTCGATCAGGACAATCACATTCTGGATCGTATTGCCGCTTCACCAAATGTTACGATAGTGGATATGGAAACTTTCAACATTAAAAAAGGGTCATTGCAGAAAACTACCAAATCGGTTTCATCAACTCCAATCAACGAACCTGTTACTGTAACCATACAACCCATTGGTGGTGGTTCACTAACTGTAAAATGTTACAGCACTACAGGACAGCGTGCTTCCATTTATGATGGTGCGGACAGTGTACAATACTTGTATCAGGTAGGCGACACTGCTCCAGTTTCGGCAGAAGCTACAGGATTAACCAAAGAACTTACTACCAAAGCATCGTTTACACTGGCATTAGGTTCAGGCAGTTCGGCTAAGAATTTGTATATTTATTTTCGTTGGTATAATACAAAACACCCTGAGTTGGCTGGCCCATGGAGTTCATTACAGATCACATTGATATTGTAATCACTTAGTTAAAGTGAAAAACCAGAATAAAAAAGGAACACAATCATTGTGTTCTTTTTTTTTAATTCTACTTTACTAAAATAGAATTTGGTCAATTTTAAATCACAATAGACACAATAGAAAACAAAGTAAAAAACAAATTTTAGAACACAATAGATAAATACCTGAAGGTATTTTAAGTGATATTTCTCACTTTTATTGCCAAAAGTATGAAACTATTGTGTCTATTGTGGTTTAATCTTTAATTTGGTAAAGTAGAATTAAACACATCCAAAAAAAACCGAATAATTTATCTTTTAAAAATCTGATTGAATATCTGATGCAGACGATTATATATGAAAAAGTATAGTTGTGAGATAAGTATAATAGTAAATATCATAAATACAGTACTTATGTTTGACTTGTCACATAACATATTTACAAGAAATTAGTGTTTTTATTATGTCGTGTTGTAAAATAATCTATATCTTTACATGTTCTTTTTCAGAACTATAACACGCAATTGCTTTCCATCTTTAAATACTAATCAATTAAAAAAAGTGTTATGAAAAATTACTTCAAATTTAATCTGACAGGTAATAAATTATTGCCTGTATGGCTGCTCTTTATTGTTCTTTACCTTATTCCTTCTTCAATAGTTCAAGGACATATTCAGGATTTGAACAAGATTCAACAAGGAAATGGGATTCATGAAATTTTCGGACATTTAGGTCTGCTGTTTTCATTGAAAGCATTGTCGCTTATTCTTTTTGTGTTAGAATACGCCATCATGTTTTTTATCTACAAAATGACAATTGAAGGGGTAGAATTCAAGGAAAAAGTATTCACGTTTGGAGGAAAATTCGGAAGTTTTATCTCACTCTTTATTGGGAATTTACTGTTGACCATTATCACATTAGGCATTTATGGTCCGTGGTTTATGGCTAATATGTATAAATTTTTTGCCACAAATGCAAAACATGGTGAGCATAATCTTGATTTCAAAGGCAAAGGATCTGATTTGTTTGTCATAATTCTGGTTACTTTGCTAATCCCAATGCTGGTGGTGGGTGCCATTGTAATGATAGGTGCTTTTATCGGAGGATTCTGGAAAGCACTTATACATCAGGAAATGCCTGAAATGAGCGGTTTGTTTATCGGTTTACTGATTTTGGCAGTAGTAGCTGCAATTTTCATTACAGTTTTCTTTATGTATTATTGTTACAAATGGTGCGTGAATTTGTCATTTAAAGGCTATGAAATTAAATGGGAAACTGAGTTATGGTCGTCGGTTCAACAAATTCTTGTACAAACAGGATTGTGTGTTATTACATTAGGTATTTATTCTCCTGTTGCCTCACTCAGGCTGTATAAGTATTTTGCTGAAAGAACGGTTGCCAGAAAAGAAAGCATAGTGAAGAAATTCGGCTACGAACTCGCGGCCGGTGATGATTTCCTATTCATCTGGGGACAAATTTTACTTTGCATCATTACACTCGGAATTTATTTTCCATGGGCCTATTGCAAAATAAGCGACTACATTTTGTGCAAAACCTATGTAGAAGAATAATTTTTTTCGTTGCATAATTAAACCCGCGTAGCTTCCTGAATAAGTCACGCGGGTTTTTTTCTTTCAAACTTTAATCCTATTCATAATAATTCTACTTTGACACATTAATTATATGTCGTCCCTACGGGACTTTAAGGGTTATTTATATTCATGCTTTTACCATATTTTCGTGACTACGTCACTTTTTTTAACCTCGTAGAGCTGTAATTATGGTAAAAACATAAACAAGTCCTATATACAAAGTCCCTTAGGGACGAAATTAATTTTAAAATTTCTAATGTGTCAAAGTAGAAATAAACTAA
Source organism: Paludibacter sp. (assembly GCA_037134195.1). GTDB lineage: Bacteria > Bacteroidota > Bacteroidia > Bacteroidales > Paludibacteraceae > Paludibacter. Next base: position 18,485 of record JBAXMR010000001.1, read on the forward strand.
TTTAGCATTTATTACTCTGAAACATATTTGTATCAGAATTGTAATCTCAATTTCATCACTTATTCCTTAATTTGCAACAAATTTGAGGGATGTATTCAAAGCAGGATTTCGGAGAACAATTCAAGTGGGGAGTTTCATTAGCTGCCTATCAGGTAGAAGGTGCTCACGAAGCCGATGGCAGAGGTCCTTCTATTTGGGATCAATTCTCAAACAAAAAGAATCGCATTGAGGATGGATCGAACGGGAATGTGGCTTGTGAGTTTTATTACCGTTATGAACAGGATATTGCCCTGACTAAATCGCTGAATCTTTCTCATTTTCGTTTCTCCATATCGTGGACACGAATTATTCCCGATGGTATTGGAGAAGTAAATCAACCCGGAATTGATTATTATAACCGACTGATTGATTGTTGTCTGGAACATGGGCTCGAACCCTGGGTTACGCTCTATCATTGGGATTTGCCATTAACCCTCGAAAAAAAAGGTGGCTGGACAAACCGTATAGTGGTAAATGCCTTTATCCGTTTAGCTGATATTTGTTCCAAAAGTTTTGGCGACCGGGTGAAAAACTGGATTGTGATGAACGAACCTTTTACCTTTACCGGACTCGGTTATTTAACCGGCTATTATGCTCCGGGGCGATTTGGAATGAATAATTATCTGCCCGCTGTTCATCATGCCACACTTTGCCAGGCCGAAGGTGCACACCGAATTCGCCGGAATTTACCCCATGCTTTTATTGGTACTTCTATTTCCTGTTCCTATGTAGCATCTTCAAGCAATCAGCCCAGACAGATAGCAGCTGCACAACGGGTGGATGCATTAATGAATCGTATTCACATTGAGCCTTTGCTTGGAATGGGTTATCCGGTGAAAGAATTGCCGGTATTGGAACGAATAGAAAAGTATTTTCATCCCTACGACGAAGAACTGATAAAATTCAAGTTCGACTTTATAGGTTTGCAAAATTATTTTTCGTTAGTGGCTTATGACAATCCGCTGATTCCTTACTTGCAGGCATTTGTAGTGCCATTTCGGAAATTAAACCGTCCGCTTACGGCAAATGGTTGGGAAGTTTATCCGGAAGGAATGTACCGTATTCTGAAGCAATTCTCTAATTATCCGATTAAAGAATTTATAGTTACCGAAAACGGTGCTGCGTTTCATGATCATTTGGAAGGAAACCGAGTACATGACACACGAAGAATGCAGTATATTCAATCCTATCTGGCTGAAGTGCTCAGAGCCAAAAAGGAAGGGATGAATATTGGAGGTTATTTTATCTGGACGCTGATGGATAATTTTGAATGGAGGGCAGGTTTTCGATCCCGGTTTGGCATTGTTTATACTGACTTTTTGAAACAAACCCGAATTATAAAAGATAGTGGACTTTGGGTACGGGATTTTTTGAAATAAGCAATATTCAGTTCTTATTTTGAATACATCAATAAAATTCATTAAATATTATTTTGCACGCAAAGCCGCTAAGCAGCCTAGAAAACTTCAATTTAATTGAAGCCGTCCAGACTTTTTTTGAAGTATCATTTTTTTTAGGGTTTCGCGAGTTCCAACTCGCGGTATTTCTGAATAATCGCGAGTTGGAACTCGCGAAACCCGATTCAAATCAGCAATAAATTCTCAAAGATGCTAATATTATTAAAGTCAAGACGACTTCATTATAAAAAATGAAATCAATATATCTTAGAGTTATTAAAATCTTAATTAAAAATTATTTACTATGTTTTGGTACGAAGATGAAGTAAAGGAACTGGAAAGAAAAATATTTCCAAAAAAAGCGAAGAAAAAAAGAGTTGTGTTTTACGGCAGTTCTTCTTTACGTTTATGGGATTCCATTCAGAAAGATTTCCGTGAATTTGAAGTGATTAATCAAGCTTTCGGAGGTTCTACGCTGGCGGCTTGTTGCTGGTTTTTCAAACGATTAATTCCGCAAACGAAACCGGATATACTTATACTTTATGCCGGTGATAATGACCTGGGGGATGGTCGACATCCCGAAGAAGTCTATTTCTACTTCGTTTCTATGATGGAACTTATCAAAGAGAATTTTGACGAACTACCAGTTGCGTTTATTTCTGTAAAAAACTCTCCCTCCCGACATTATTTGATAGGCTCGATAGATTATACTAACAAAATTATAGCTGAACTTATAGAGCAGAAATATCCTCAATGTACATTTATTGATATTAATCAGAGTATGTTGCTTAATAATCAACCCAATCCGGAATTATTTGAACCGGATGGTCTTCATTTGAGTAAAGCAGGATATTCCGTTTGGAAAAAGGAGATTATGAGCGGCTATTTGTCCCGTTTTCTGCTTGCGAACACAAAGTAATGGAGAGAGAGTACCATAAATGGTTTAGTCCTAACCTCAGACGAAATATGGAACTTCTGGTCTTTGGTCATGCCGGAGCTAAGGTATTGTTGTTTCCCACCCGAACTGCCCGCTTTTACGATTACGAAAACTGGAAAGTAATTGAAAGTCTGCGTCATCACATCGAACTGGGTTGGATACAGGTATATTGTCTTGACAGTATTGATCAGGAAAGCTTTTATTGTTTTTGGGCACATCCACAGGGACGGATTTTCAGACATATAGAATATGAAGAATATATTCTGAACGAAGTTATTCCTCTTGCTAATCAAAAGAATCCAAATTCGTTTTTTATGTCGGTGGGATGCAGTATGGGAGCTTTCCATGCGGTGAATATTGCTTTTCGACATCCTCATTTGTTTGGCAAAGTGGTGGCATTAAGCGGCAGGTACGACCTGACGTTGAACCTTGGTCTGTATTACGATTTGTTGGACGGGTATTATTCCGATCATGTGTATTATAATTCTCCCAGTCATTTTATGCCTAATATTCCCGAGGGTGAGCAACTCCATTATATACGCCGACAACAAATTACCATTGTATGTGGAAATGAAGATGTTTTTATTCAAAATAACAGGGAATTCAGTCAATGTTTATTTAATAAAGGCGTTCAGCATCAGTTTATCGAATGGGATGGTCAGGCTCATAAAGCGAAATACTGGAAGCAAATGTTACCCATGTACATTTGAACGCCGATTGTCTGAATTTCAGTTCGCATATTTTAATCTGTAATCTCTCCGAAATATTTCGAAAAAATATTCAGGAAATAAGTCGATTAAATAGCTGATTCAGTTGATTGTATTTAAATAAAATGTATATTTGCGAAATGATGACCACATTTAGTTGTGACCACCCATAACCTCGATATCTTAAGCAAATTAAAGCCACACAACATGTTAAAGATAACAGCTTATCAAATTGCCGAAAGCATTGATATAAAAAGGTTCAAAAATGATTTCACCAGTAAATTATTATCTTCCTCTTCTTTCGAATTGTTTTACGAATACGAGGAAAAATCCTATCTATACCTGTTTAATTATGGGGTGGTTATTTTCGCTGATTTTTCGGAAATAGATGAGAGTAAAGTTATTTCATTTATCGAAAATTATAGTACCACTCCTTTCACTGAAAGATTATCGGAAAATTTTATTGTCAATATCGACAACAAAAAACCCTTGTCTTTTTCGTACAACAGTGCCAATGTTCCAGAAATCAATAATGAACTGATTAAAATTTGCATGTTGAATGTAGGACATTCGGTGGTAATGGATTATTACCTGGATGAATCCAAGAAATTGTTGATGGCAGTAACCGACTATACCACACAATTAGAAAAGTATGGTAAAATAGACATTACCAAACGTGAAATGTTGAAATTTATAGGTAAAGTGCTCAATACGAAGAACAAAATTATTGACGAACTTTATATTCTGGATGCTCCTGATATTGTTTGGGAAAACGAATACCTGTCAAACGTTAATAATGGACTTTCAAAAACCTTTGAACTCAAAACACGTTTTCGGGAAATTGAATATCATCTGAAAATTATAGAAGATAATTTGAGTAACTTCCGTGAAGTATTGCATCACCGCGAAAACCGGGCACTGGAACTAATAATTATCGTGTTGATTCTTATTGAAGTTTTTGATCTGATTTTCAGCAAGATATTCAAATATTGGTAAAAAGAAGAATGTAAGTGATTCACAGGGTGACTTCGAGTCACCCCGTGAATCATGTTGAGAAAATTACTTATGAAAGCAGTTATTTATACCAAATACGGTAGCCCCGATGTTCTTCAGTTCAGGGATGTTGAAAAACCTGTTCCAAAAGACAACGAAGTTCTTATAAGGATAGTTGCCAGCACTGTAAACAGGACTGACTGCGGATTTCGTAAAGCTGAATACCTGGCCGTTCGGTTAGTGAGTGGTTTATTAAAGCCGAAAAAACAGATTTTAGGGTCGGAATTGTCGGGTATTGTAGAAGCTGCGGGTCAGCATGTCAAAACATTCCAAATGGGAGATGCTGTTTTTGGATTAAACACGTTTAATTTTGGAACTCATGCTGAATATGTATGTATTCCCGAAGATAAATCCATCACAATAAAACCTGACAAACTTTCATTCAATGAGGCTGCAGCAGTTAGCGATGGCGGTTTTCTGGCGTTGGCATTTATACGGAAACTTGATTTTACAAACCATCCAACCATACTGATTAATGGCGCCTCCGGTTCAATTGGTTCGGCAAGTGTGCAGTTAGCCAAGTATTTTGGAGCTTCTGTAACAGCTGTTTGTAGGTCAAAAGATTTTGAGTTGTTGAAATCGTTGGGTGCTGATGATGTTATTGATTACACGAAAGAAGATTTTACCGAAGTCGTTCTACAATATGATGTGGTAATTGATGCCGTGGGGAAAAGCTCCTTCTTTCGTTGCCGTAAAATACTAAAACCAAAAGGAATATATATTTCAACAGAATTAGGTGATTGGTCGCAAAACATTTTTTTGGCATTGCTAACACCGCTTTTCGGGGGCATGAAAGTTCTTTTCCCTATTCCCAAAGATAGTAAAAAAGATATTGTGTTTTTAAAAGAATTGATGGAAGCCGGAAAATACAAAGCAGTAATTGACCGTATATATACATTTGAGCAACTTATTGAAGCTACACAGTATGTGGAAACCGGAAAGAAAGTGGGAAATGTAGTGATAAGCTTTTGATTATTGTTGCAAAAAAAATAAAGTTTGACTAACAAAATTTATAACATAGTAGAGCAAATGAAAACAATTGTAGTTTATTATTCAAGAAAAGGCAGTAATAAATATCTGGCCGAAAAAATTTCTAAAAGCTTAACTTGCGAAATAGAAGAAATCAAACCACGACTGAATGTTTTTATTTTGTTTTTAATGAATATTCATTTAGGAATCAGGTCACTTAAGCACAATATTAAAGAATATGACAGAGTGATTTTGTGTGGCCCAATCTGGATGGGTAAATTCATTCCGCCCCTTCGTAGCTTTATTAATAAGTATTTTCAGCAAATTAATAAATTAGTTTTTGTTACTTGTTGCGGTAGCACTTACGCAAAGAAAGATGAAAAATTCGGACATGGATTAGTTTTCAAAGAAGTAGAAAGTATTTTAAAGAATAAATGTCTCTTTTGTCAGGCATTTCCGGTTGGACTGGTTTTGCCCGATGATAAGAAAGAAGATGCGGATGCTTTTATGAAAACCCATTTGAATGATGAGAATTTCAAGGGCGAAATTCAGGAACGATATAATGGTTTTATAAAAAAGCTGAACTTAATAAGCCGATAACAAATTGAAAATTATTCGTTTATCATAAAATGCAATGATAAAGATAGATTTAAACAATTGCGATTCTTGTGGATTATGTCTCAGGATTTGTCATGAATCTTGTTTGCATTTTATCGATGGTTTTCTTAGCATTGACTATAAATATTGCAGTACCTGTACACAATGTATTGCCGTTTGTCCGAAACAAGCTCTTAGCTGGGACGGTATAAAACCTGATGAATTTGATAAATCTTTGTATCCGGAATCTATACAACTTGCAGAATTATTAAAAGAAAGAAGGACAATCCGTGATTTTACAAAGCAACCGATAGATAAATCATTATTGGAAGAAATTGCCGGTTACGCCCTATATGCTCCAACACATGATTTCAACATGAGAGTCCTGATTGTGGATGATGAAACTATTATTAATCAAATAGATGCCTTAATTTTAAAATTCAGCACAAGTTTATATAAACATGTTTACAAGCCAAAGATCATCTATTTTCTTTTAAAATTATTTACACCCACTTATGAATTTGAATTTCTTAGAGCAAAACCAAAACTGGAAAATGCTATTAAAAGAAATAGAGGTTTAAAATCGAAACCGGTTGCTGTAATAATGATTATCGGAAATAAAAAAACAGCTCTGTCTTTAGAAAGTGCTCAATATGCTTTGTACAATATAGATTTGTATGCACAGACAAAAGGAATTGGTTGTAGAAATCTCGTAGGTAATCAACTAATTTTAAATGGAAATAAACAGTTTAAGAAATCAGTAGGCATAAATCGTGATGAGAAAATATACGGTACAATTGCTTTGGGATTTCCTGCAGTCCGGTTCAGGAACAAAGTAACCGGAAAAAAGATTAAGATTCAATGGAATGTAATGGAAGACGAAAACACCAAAAATATTATTTATGGAAAACAATAAAACCATTTCATTAAAAGTCGGATTATATTCTTCGATTGCATTAACAGTACTTACAATTCTTACATTTGGATTTGCAATGATGGCAATACCTCCATCCGGTCCTTATTGTTCCGGCAACTGTATGGACTATCCATTTCGTGAATTGCTGAATTATTATCCCAGAGACTATCATTGGATGTATCTGGCTATATTTCAGCTGTTCGCATTTTTGATATTTATTGTTTCAATACATTATTTTGCCCCTGTTGAGAAGCAGATTTTTAGTTTCATCGGAGTTGCATTTGCTTTGATTTCCACTACGGTTTTATTAGCTGATTATTTTATTCAATTTGCTGTAATTCCTATCAGTATGATGAAAGCTGAAACTGAAGGTATTGCGCTGCTTACTCAATATAATGGACATGGAATATTTATAGCATTGGAGGAATTGGGATATATCACCATGAGTATTTCATTATTCTTTTTAGCTCCTGTTTTTTCTTCATCCAAACCACTGGAAAAATCTTTACGTTGGTTGTTTTTCTTGCCTTTAATTTTGAATGTTGTGGCATTTGTGGTTTATTCAATCCTGTTTGGAATCGACCGGAGTTACAGATTTGAAGTTGCCTCTATTTCAATTAACTGGTTGTTCATTATTGCCGCTGGTATCCTGATGAGCATTTTCTTTAAACGTAATTTAAAAAACAATATAATTCCCCATGAGTAAAAAAGTAGTTATTATCGGAGGCGGAATAGCAGGATTATCAGCAGGTATTTATGCTGCTATGAATGGTTATGATACTGAAATTTTGGAAATGAGTGCAATAGCAGGTGGACAATGTACTGCCTGGGACAGGAAAGGTTATCGTTTTGATTATTGTTTGCATTGGTTGGTGGGTACTTCAAAAGGAGCTTTTAATCAAATCTGGAAAGAAACGAACGTCATAAATAGCGAAACCGAAATAATTGACCACGAAATTCATTCACGGATAGTTGATAATATCGGAAATGAGTTTATCATTTATTCCAATATCGACCGCTGGGAAAAATACCTGCTTGAATTAGCTCCCGAAGACAAAGTACCCATTCAGAAGATGTGCAATGACATGCGTAAAAGTGCTTTGTTGGAACCATTTGCATTAGCACCCGAATTGCGCAGTCCGCTGGATTATATAACCATTCTTCCTAAAATGCTACCGGTATTCAATGTTGTCCGTAAATTCGGTAGGATGACTTGTCAGGAGTATTTCGACAAACTAAATTTTAAGAGTACGCAAATTAAAACGGTATTCTATACTTTATATGGCAACCGGAATTTTTCAGCATTAGCATTTATATTTATGCTCGGTTGGTATAATCAGAAAAATGCAGGCTATATAAAGGGAGGATCTTTTCCATTAGCACAACGAATGTTAGAAAAATTCCAAAAACTGGGTGGAAAATTCTCGAACAAATCGAAAGTGGAACGAATTCTTGTTGAGTATAATGTGGCTAAAGGAGTAATACTGAGTAATGGAAAAATAATTTCGGCAGATTATGTTATTGGTGCTGCGGATGGATATTCTACCATTTTCAAGATGTTGGAAGCAAAGTACATGTCGAAACAAATTGATTTTGCCTATAAAAACTGGGAACTATTTACACCCATTGTTCAGGTTTCTTTTGGTGTAAACAAAGCTATTACCTCCGACTCTCCGAATATCATTAATATATCCAAAGGCATGAAAATTGGGAAAACAATGTTGGAAAATGGCTATTCGGTAATGAATTATTCGTTTGATACTACCATGTCACCCAAAGGTAAAACTACCCTAGTATTGAGATACGACAGCCCCTGGAAACTGTGGGAAAAGATGGGAGCAAAGGAATATAAAGCTGAGAAATTGCAAATACAAAAAGATGCCACGGTTTATCTTGAAAAAGAATACCCGGGTATTACGGAATTTATTGAGGTAATTGATGTGGCAACTCCCAAGACAGATGTAAAATATACCGGCGTAAAAGATGGTGCTTACGAAGGTTTTATGCCTTCCAAAGAGAATATGATGAAGTCACTGAAAATGAAACTTCCGGGACTTCAAAACTTTTACATGGCTGGTCAATGGCTTTTCCCGGGTGGCGGATTACCACCATCGGCTCAAACCGGAAAATGGGCAGTGCAGTTGATATGCAAGAAGGAAAAACAACGATTTGTTTCTGATAAATAAAAGACATTAGAACAAAGAACAAAGAACCAACAGCAAAGACAAGACGTAGTTTATCAATACTTTACCGTATTCAACGTGTAGGTAATAAATGACGTTTATTATATAATTCATTTAAAATCTAATATAGCTATGCAATTAATTTCATTTCAAAATATTGACCGCTTTCTGAATGGTAAGATTATTGCCGTTGCAGGAGCTTCGCGTAAGGAAAAAAGTTTTAGTGCTTCTGTCTGCTCACATTTATGGGCGAAAGGGTATACTGTTGTTAGAATAAATCCTAATTTCGTTACAAATAATAAACAAAAAAATGAATTCAAATCAGTTTTGGATTTGCCTGAAGGAGTTAATAGTCTACTGGTACTTACCAATCCGGCGCAAACTTTATCCGTTGTAAAATCAGCTATTGAAGAACGTGGAATAAAAAATATATGGATTCAACAAAAATCTGAAACTCCCGAAGTTATTGGTTTTTGTAGAGCAAATAAAGTAAATCTGATATACAATCATTGCATTTTCATGTTTACTCATCCTGACGGTATGCATAAATTCCATTATAACCTGAAAAAACTTTTTGGCGGAATTCCGAAATAAAATTCATTTATTCCGAGAACTTAAACAAATACAAAGCTTATCATGAAAGTTAGAGATTTTAATGGATCTAATATTAATGCATCAAAATTCACAGCCATCCTATTCAGTATTTTTGGTGCTTTTTTCGGATTGGAACATGGGATTGGAGAAATTCTTCAGGGAAATACTTCAACTTCAGGACTTAAAATATATGCTTATAGTGCTCCTGGTTTAGCATTTCCTTTTGGACGTGAACCGGCCTTGAGTGTTGTTCCTAACTATTTAATTTCCGGAATTCTTAGCATTCTTTTGGGGTTGATTATTATAATATGGTCGATAAAACTAATACAAATCAAATTTGGCGCAGTAGGATTATTAGGTTTATCTATTATTCTTTTTCTTACAGGAGGTGGTTTTGGTCCATTCACTACACTGATTTTTGCGAGTATTGCAGCATTAAAGATAAATTCAAATTTTATCTGGTGGAAAAGACTTCTGCCTTTTCGTTTGAGAACTTTTGTAGCTAAACTATTCCCTTGGGTTACAATATTGTTTTTATCTTGGATACCTTTCGAATTGATTCTTGGCCTTTTCTTTGGAATTGATTATCCATATCCCGGTTATTTGTTGGCCTATATTTTTCCATTTATAATGGTTTTTACTGTTTTAACTGCATTTGCACATGATAGTTTGCCGGAAAATTAAAGGAATAAACTCATTCATACTATGAAAGCAGTAAAATGTTCAAAATACGGTCCGCCTGAAGTTCTTCAATTTGTGGAGATAGAAAAACCAACTCCGAAGGATAATGAGGTACTGATAAAAGTACATGCAACTTCGGTGACAGTAGCAGACTGCAGGGTGCGTGGTTTCAACGTTCCTTTGTCTTTCTGGCTTCCCGCACGGATAGCTCTTGGTTTTTGGAAACCCAAAATAGATATTTTGGGAGAAGAGTTAGCCGGGGAAATTGAATATATTGGGAAAAATGTAACCTTATTCAAGAAAGGGGATAAGGTTTTTGCATTTCCGGGACACAGCAGTTTTGGTTGTTATACTGAGTATAAATGTATGCCAGAGAATGCTGTAATAGCCATTAAACCGAGCTCTATATGCTATGAGGAAGCCACTGCCATTCCATTCGGTGGTGGAACAGCTTTGCATTTTATGAGAAAAGCAAATATTCAGTGTGGTCAAAAAATATTAATCTATGGAGCTTCCGGTAGTGTTGGAACCTATGCAGTTCAACTTGCCAAATGCTTTGGAGCGGAAGTTACCGGAGTTTGTAGTACTACAAATTTGAAAATGGTAGAATCTCTGGGAACTGATAAAGTAATTGATTACACCAAAGAAGATTTCAGTAAAAAAGGTGAGAAATATGATGTGATTTTTGATGCTGTAGGTAAAAGCACTTTATCCGCTTGTGTCAAATCATTAAAAGAGAATGGAACGCTGATACAAGCAGTTGCCACTCCGGCACTGTCAATTCGGATGAAACTGTTGTCATTGTTATCCAAAAAAAAGTTTATTGGTGGAACTTTAGTTCCAAAAACAGAAGATCTGATTTATCTTATCAATCTTGTTGAAAAGGGAATGATCAAACCAGTAATTGATAGGAAATACACTTTTGAAGAGATTGTAGAAGCTCACAAATATGTTGATAAAGGTCACAAAAAAGGGAATGTAGTAATAACACTATAGAATCACAATTAATAAAATAATATCTATGAGTACAATTCAAATGTGTCAGAGCTGTGGAATGCCGCTTAGTAAAGATCCAAACAGTGGAGGTACAAATTCATTTGGAAGTAAAACTACTAAATACTGTAGTTATTGCTATCAAAACGGTGAATTTAGCTTCAAGGGTAATGTAATTGAATTTCAGGAGTTTTGCCGATTAAAAATGAAAGAACGCGGTCATTCAGGTTTTAAGGCATGGCTTTATACGCGAGGGATAAGACGTTTGGAACGATGGAAATAAGATAATAGACTTGTAAAAAGCACAAATTCATTTAATTAAAATACAGTGTAAACAAAAATATTTTATGCAATTCAAAAGTATCATTATCAGTAAAAAAGGTGGACCGGAAGTTCTGGAAGTTATTGAAAAAGAATTAGTTTCACCCGGAAGTGATGAGGTTTTAATCAAAGTACAAGCTTGTGCAGTTGGAGGAACCGATATTACCATGCGTTACTTCAATTATCCCGGAGTTCCAAAAATTCCTTTTGTTCCCGGTTATGAGATTGTGGGAACTGTGCAGGAAACCGGACCACTATCTACATTTAAGGTTGGCGACAGAGTAGGAGCATTAACTACTGTAGGTGGCTACGCTGAATATATTATCTTAAAACCTGAACATTTGATTAAAGTTCCAAAGTCTGTTGATGCAGCCGAAGCAGCAGCAGTCATTCTTAATTACACAACAGCCTATCAAATGCTGAAACGAGTTGCTAAAGTAAAGGCAGGTGATAAGGTTTTAATAACCGGTGCAAGCGGTGGAGTTGGTACTGCATTGCTTGATTTGGGCAAATTGTTTAAACTTGAATTATATGGAACTGCTTCATATCAAAAACATGAATTTTTAAAACATTTTGATGCAACGATAATTGACCACAAAACGAGGAATTTTGTCAGTATACTAAATCAAATACTTCCTCAGGGTTTAGACTATGTATTTGATGGAATAGGTGGCGCTTATATTAAAAGATCTATTAATGTATTGCATCGTGGTGGCTTACTTGTTGAATACGGATATTCCCTGAAATCTTTTTCGTATTTTATGAAATCGCTTTTTGATATGTTCTCGGGAATTCCCAAAGGAGTAAAAGCCAAAAGCTACGGAATTTCCGTTAACTATAAAATGAATAAACAACCCGTACTTGATGATATGGCTGAGCTATTTAAGTTACTCGAAGATGGGAAAATCAAACCGCTTATTTATAAACGAATGCCACTAATTGAAGCTGCAAAAGCGAATAGATTATTGGAAAATGGGGGAGTTGTTGGTAATGTGGTTTTGATAAATCATTAAAATTAAGTTTATCAGTTTTAATCTGAAAAGACCACAACCAAACATTAGCTTGAAAAATCAAAGAATAATTATATCAGACCTAAGATTTTATTCATATAATGCTCATAAACAATTAATTATTGCTACATTTGCTCGATTGATTCTAATCGGGATATTATATTAATGATTATCCGCAAAATGTACACTATATCCCGGAGGGATAAAATTTCAATAACCCTGTACAAGTGTAGCGAAGCGAAATGCAGTGCGGGGAGTTGATAATAGCTAACAAAACGACCCCGAAGCGGGTCGAACAATACGAAGAAGTTCAACCCCATTCGGGGTTGAAGTGTTGTTGGTTCATTTACCCTGCACTTTGTACAGGGTTATTAAAATTCAACGCCTTCGGCGTTAAAGATTGACTCTTTTATGTAGATTATCTTAAATTGAATAAAATTATTAAATGCGGATAGTCATATTATATTAATCTTTTAAAAAATAGTGTTATGAAAAAGAAGAACTTAAAAAACAAAACAGAAGAAGCTTTTAAAGTAGTTGAAGCTTTCAAAACAAATGCAGAAGTATTACAAAAAACAGAACAGGATAAAGAGTTTGCGAAAACGCTTGGAGTAGCTGTTCGTAAAATGGATAAACTCGAAAAAGAGATTGTTGCATTGAAAGAAAAACTGAAAAGCAAAAAATCGGTTTTTGAACAAGAAAGTGAACTGACGTTTGAGTATGTGAAAACTGCAAAGAAAATACTGAATAAGGAGTTGGACAAAAAACTAAACCCCCTCAAGAAACAGAAAAAACAGAAAACACCAAAGGCTGAGAAAGTCGAAGAACCAACATGATAGTATTTGGTATTTACAATATCAAAGGTGGCGTAGGAAAAACGGCAGCTTCAGTTAATTTGTCTTATTTATCGAGCCTTGATGGAAATAAAACCCTTTTATGGGATTTAGACCCACAAGGCTCTTCTTCATTTTACTATGACAAAGAATTTGGAAATGATGCCAGTCTTAAGAAAATTATTAGTGGTAAAATAGAACTCAGGGAGATTATTACGGAGACCGATTACCGTAAGCTCGATATAATTCCTTCCGATTTCTCCTACCGCCACATGGATACGCTGCTGGATCAGGTCAAGAAATCGAAGAAAAGAATCAAAGAAGCTCTGAAAGAATTGAAAAATGAGTATGATGTGGTTTTTCTGGATTGTCCGCCCGGAATTTCGATTTTAGCAGAAAATATTTTTCATGCCTGCGATTACATTCTTGTGCCCACCGTGCCTACTCCGCTTTGTTTGCGGACTTATGAGCAGATTATTACTTTTTTTGAAGAAGATGAACTGAAAACTTCTGCTGTGATTCCGTTTTTCTCCATGGTCGAAGTTCGGAAATCTGTTCACCAGAGTTCGATGAAGGAACTTAGACGGAAAATACCAAATCTTTGTCATTCGTTTATTCCTTTTCTTGCAGACATAGAGAAAATGGGCATTTACAGAAGGCCTTTGGTTGATTTCAGTCCGAATTCAAAAGCTTCTGCTTCATATATTTCGCTGTGGAAAGAAGTTCTGGAAAAAACTTCAAAACATTTTTGATTTAAAACTTGAATAAAATCCTGAAAGGATTTAATGTCAATAACCCCCAGTATTGCTGCGCTTATACTGGGGGTTATTGACATTTAGTCACTCGTGGCTGGCTATAGGGAGTTTTTCGGGCAGGTACTAATACTAATTCAACTTTTTTGCTGTAAGTTGATTAGAATAAATCGGAATGAGAGCCTGTGGCGATGAAGATAAGGATAAATTCGTTATCTTTTTGCTCCCAAGCCATAAGCCAATCTGGTTTTAAATGACACTCCCATAAGCCAAAGTATTTACTTTTTAATTTGTGAGGTTTATATGATTGAGGGAGAAATCCATTTTCTTCGAGAATAGAAACTGCATTGACCAATAACGAAATATCTAAACCTCGTTTGAAACAAATTTTCAGTTGTTTTTCAAACTGTTTGGTGTATGAAACCGAATATTTCATTTCAGAATTTTAGAAACCATATCTTTTGCATTTTTAGCACGATATACCCTGCCTTCTGCAATATCTTTCATTCCTTTTTCTACCCCGTTTAACTTCGTTGTCTCTGAAGAGATAATTTTAGCACCCAACGCATCGGCTAAAATTTCAATAGCCCTTTTTGTTTTAGCTGAATCGACTTGAATAGTTATAGTTGTCATAATCAGTTGATTTTATGCTGCAAATATAATGATAAATCGGCTAGTCTCAAATTGTGATTAGGTTAATAAATGGCTTCGTTAATGCTATTGCCAATCTTTTTTTTGTTATTCCAAACTAAACCAGAAAGCAGTAAGCCAAAATATTTTCAAACAGGTTGACGATTTGTTTGATTTTGTCAAGGAAATTTAATATTAAATCTGTTGATTGAGTTAATTCTATTGTTTAACTTTGACGTTTTTAAAAAAATCGTTTGAAAAAAGACTAAGTACATGACAAAATTTTTTATGCAAATGAAATTCAGGGAAATAGAACGCAGATTTACGCTGAATGGACGGATTTAAAAACGGATAAAATATCGCTAAACCGATATGATTTTAGGTCGCAACTAAATCAAATCTTGCTTGCAAGATTAAATCTGAAACAAATCCGTATTTTAAAATCAAATTATCAGTTTCAATCAGCTAAATCTGTGTAAATCTGCGTTCTATTTTTTGTCATGTACTTAGGAAAAAAGAATAAACTAACGTAAGTTCTACATAAGAAATATGATAATTTATTGATAATAAGGGGAGAATTCTTTTTCTATATCCTCTACTTCTAAGGGTTCATTTGCTAAAGCGATAACGAATTATCTAAATATAAAGCCCTTAGTAGCCAGCATTATTCATAAAATTAATCATCCTTATTGATATTCAAATACTTATACGTTGAATTATATTGAACTCACGTTGTTGTTGGGTATCATTTTCTTAAATTTTAGTAAGATGTTTTTAACGGAACTATATATAGAACTAATGTTCGATGTGCTTGCAGTTGCATTAGGTGTTACACTCGTGGTACGAAAAAAGGACAATTTACAGCGTTTTTATTGGGGGATAATGTCTATTTGCATCGGACTTTTGTTTTCGTTGGAAAATATTAATTGGATATGTACAGTAATTCACGATACAGATTATGAATATCAGGATATCTTCAATATCGAAAAAATGTTGAAATGGTTTTCTTCTGCAAGTATCATTTCATTATTTCCTCTTGCTTCGTTACGTCCGGGACACCTGAATCTTAAACGCGCAATACTTTACTTCATGCCATTTCTTATAGTTCTTACCATTTCAGTTTTTTTTCTCACATCAAATCCGATTATTACAAAAGTTTATTCAGTAAGTGAATTTTTCCTGAATCTCGATAAATTCGATATAAAACTCAGGCTGTTGATATTTGTATTGTCTTTAATTATTCCGTACATATACTTTTTTCATCCGCTTATTAATCATAAAACAATCCGGAAAGTAAGCTTTAATATGTACCTGTTTTTGGCTTTTATCCTAGCATTGTCTGTCTTCTATGTTTTCTTCACCCTGTATATCAATACTTTCTTTTTCAATGCTTATGGAGTTTTATCGGTTCTGTTTGCCATCACATTTTCAGTTATTTATTTACGCTACGAAAATCCTCTTTCTATTCGCTTTGAAAATTTGAATCAAGACATTTCAATTTCAGCTCCAACCTTTCCCGCATTTTTTGAAATAGATAAGTATCTGAAAGAAAATAATACATTTATCGATTCAAATTACACGATTAAGGATGTAGCTGTTACTTTACAAATTAAAGAGCAAGAAATTACAAAGTCAATACAGAGTGCAGGATTTACCGGGTTTAGGGAATATCTCAACTTTTTGCGGTTAGAACATTTCAAAATCCTTGCATCTGAACAACCCAATAAAACAATAAAAGAACTCATGTTTGCTTGTGGATTTAGTTCACGCACTACTTTTTACCGTGTTTTCGCTGAACAATATGGTATTTCCCCGGTAAAATATATTGATAGATTTAAAAAAATAGTTGAATAATCAGATAGTTCCATTAAAATGCTACACATTCCGGTTTAATAAAAAGCGTCCCATTCTTAAAATGGGACGCTTTTTATTTAGGATATATTAAGCCTTACTGTTATTTTTGCCACTGTTAATGAATTGAAGTACTCAAACGCACTTGATCAGAAAATCGGTATTCTTTCATCCCACAAGAGTACTGTTGGATGACACAGCAAGACCAACTTGACATAGAAGAGTACGAACGAGCAATACAAGAGCACTCTTTGATGACACAAGAGTACTCTTTGATGATGAAGCAGCACTGATGGATGATGAAACAGCACTCTTGTGCAACGAAAGAGTACTCTTCCGTGATGAAACAAGACCGATGAATGATGAAAGAGTACTCTTGTATGATACAACAATTCGAATGTATGACCAATCGATTTCGCTTTTTAAACTAAGTAATTAGTAAGATATAATGTTCCATTTAAAAGATAATTTTTTGAACGCAAAGACGCAATGATGCAAAGTTGCAAAGGATATAAATCATTGTAAATCAAATTTTTCTTTGCGTCTTAGTGACTTAGCAACTTAGCGTTTAAAATACGACATAATGTTTGTTTTAGTACTTAATTCAGTAAAAACAATATCAAAATATATCAATTTTAAATTTTCCAGTATTCATCATTAAACTATTTATCTGCCATGAGCAAAGAATCTTACAGTATTCCAACGGGACCAACTGCCCGTTACGATTTTCAGAGAAACGCCATTGAAACATGTACTACAAACGCCATTGCATGGAAAATCTCATCAGAAAGGATTACTAAAATTATTCCTTTACAGACTGATTATTTATTGAAGTATGGAGTAACCAACAACCGAAGCACTCAAAGTCCTGCCGCCACCGCTGCCCGTGAAGCTGCTTGGTCTCTACTTGAAGTTGCATTGATTGATTTGTACGACCACAACATCCTAAACAATGAAAACATCCCTGCCGATGGTAAAAATGCATTAAACGTACATTTAACTGCCGTAGGTGGTGGAACGCCTGCTACTGCACCCACTACTACTCCCATTGTAACCTTAACAGCCGAAGAAATATCGGTATTGCATGTGATGTTTGCCGATTCGGCTTCGCAGGGTTCGCACTCCAAACCTGCCAATGTAGCCTTTTGCGAAGTTGTTTATAAACTGGATGCACCTACACCCACCGATCCCGCCGAATGTCCCGAACGTGCCAACATTGCCCGCTCTCACGAAGCCATTATTTTTACACCTGCGCAACGTGGAAAAACGGTGAATGCCTTTGCCCGCTGGGTAAACCGAAATGGCAAAACGGGTCCTTGGAGCGGAATGGTAACAGCGATAGTGCCCTAAAGTTTTTAGTGATAGTTTCACTTTCAGTGAAGCTCTCACTTTTTTACAGAAAGCGGTAGCCGAAAAGCTTTATGAGTAGGCGAAAAAATCAAAAAAAATGGTTATGAAAAAGATTATTACAACTTGTTTATTTCTAATGCTTTTAACAGGCATTTTTGCACAGACAACATTTACTGTGGATGGTATTAAGTATTCCTCAACCTCTGCTAATACTGTAGTAGTTACAGGTGGTGTTACATACACAGGTAGTATCACCATACCTTCCTCGGTGGTCTATTCGACAGTTAGTTATACTGTTACTTCGATAGGATATAATGCTTTTTCCTACAGCAGTTTAACTTCAATCACTATTCCAAGTTCTGTTACTTCGATAGGAGGTAATGCATTTGATGGTTGCAGCTTTTTAAAATCAATTAATATTCCAGCTTCCGTTACTTCGATTGGAAGTGGGGCGTTTGATGGTACAGCATGGTATGCTAGTCAGCCTAATGGCTTGGTTTATGCCGGTAAAGTAGCATACGAATATAAAGGTATAATGCCTGCCAACACATCTATTACACTCAATGAAGGTACAACTGGAATTGCTGGCTATTCATTTTACAATTGCAGCGGTTTAACTTCCATTACTATTCCAAGTTCAGTTACTTCGATTGGTAGTAGTGCGTTTGATGGTACAGCATGGTACGCTAGTCAGCCTAGTGGTATGTTCTATATCAATAAAATAGCATACAATTATATAGGCACTATGCCTGTAAATACAATTATTAAACTCAATGAAGGTACTACTGGAATTGCAGACTATGCATTTAATGGTCGATCAGGTCTAACTTCCATTACCATTCCAAACTCTGTTACTTCGATAGGATTTTATGCGTTTGCTGGTTGCAAGGGTTTAACTTCCATAACTATACCAAACTCTGTTTCTTCGATAGGAAGTTCTGCATTTAGTAATTGTAGTAATTTAACTTCCATTACTATTCCAAACTCAGTTACTTCGATAGGACAAGGTGTATTTTATGATTGCACTGGCTTAACTTCCATTACTATTTCAAGCTCGGTTACTTCGATAGGAATTGAGACGTTTAGGAATTGTTCTGGTTTAAAGTCAATAACTATCCCTTCATCAGTAAAAACTATTGGAGACAATGCTTTTAATAAATGTATAAACTTGAAATCAATCATATTGCCTTCTTCTTTGATTTCAATTGGGAGTTTGACATTTTCCAGTTGTAGCAGTTTAGACTCAATTACTATTCCAAGTTCTGTAACTTCAATTGGAATCGATGCATTCCTTGCTGACGTTGTTTATTATGGATCTGGACCTTCATATTCATATACACCCATAATAACTGTAGATATGAACAATCCGAATTATTCTAGCGAAAAAGGTATTTTGTTTAATAAAAATAAAACAACACTAATAAAATTCTGTAATCGTAAGTCAGGGAATTACTCAATTCCAAATTCAGTAACATCTATAGGGCTTGATGCTTTTTCCGGTTGTATTAGTTTAACGTCCATTACCATTCCAAGTTCAATAACTTCGGTAGGCGAAAAGGCATTTCATGATTGCGTGAGCTTAACTTCAATTACTATTCCAAGCTACGTTACTTCTATAGGGAAATCTGCTTTTGAAGGTTGTATTGGCTTATATTCCATTATTGTTCCAAACTCTGTTACTTCAATAGGAGAATTTGCTTTTAGCGGATGTAGCAGTTTAACGTCAATTAACATTCCGGCATCTGTAAACACTTTAGGAGATTATGCTTTTTCCGGTTGTTATAATCTGGCCTCTATTTATGCTAATGCAACTATTCCAATAGATTTAAGTTTAATAACGAATGTATTTAATAGTATAGGTAAAACCTACTGCATCTTATATGTCCCTGAAAACTCAATAGCAGCTTATAAAGCCGCGGCTGTGTGGAAAGATTTTACGAAAATTTGTGCAGCTTCAAAATCAGTACAACTTGCAACGGCTGGTGGCTTATCTGCTGCTTTAACCACTAACGAAAAAGCCACTCTTCCTAATCTGACGATTACTGGAGCGATTGATGCTCGTGATTTTAAAACAATGCGAGATGAAATGCCTAAATTAATTACAGTTGATTTAAGCCAAGCAACGATTGTAACTTATTCTGGTACTGGAGGTACTTATGGCGGAGGTTCTACTGCAACTTATCCTGCTAATGCAATACCACAATATTCTTTTCAAAAGAAGAACTTAATACAGTCCATTTCTTTTCCGCCAATTACAACTGCAATAGGAGATTATGCATTTGCTGATTGTAGTAACCTGCTTAATATTACAATACCAAACACCGTCAAAGCTATCGGAAATTATGCTTTTTCCTCTTGTTCTGGTTTATCATCCATATCTATACCTTCATCGGTAATAGTTATTGGTGGGAGTGCTTTTTATAATTGTTCTGGTTTAAAAACAATATATGCCTATAACCCCATTCCAGTTAATTTTGGTTCTTCTACAAATGTATTCTATAACGTAAATAAATCTACTTGTACATTATATGTGCCGACAGGTTCACAAATTGCATATTGGGTAGCCGACCAATGGAAAGATTTTCAGAATATAATCGAAGGTCAATTACCAAATGCATTAATCATAGCAAGAAATGAATCTATCAAAGTATATCCAAACCCAGCCAACGGCTTTATAGAAATAAAAGGCTTAGAAAGCTCTGCGAATGTAAGGATTTATAATATGCAAGGACGTGAATTGATTACTCGTAACATTATACCAAACGAGACAGTTTCAATTAATTCGTTGCCACAAGGCTTATATATCGTAAAAGTGAATAGCAGTGAAGGTTCGTTTGAAACTAAGTTTTTAAAATAGTAATTCTTTATCTGTTTATCTCACCTTTTCCAATCCGTCAGCTGACGGATTGGAAAAGGTGGGTTTTAAAATAATAAAGCGGAAGCCGAAAAGCTGGAGAGTAGGCAAATAACTAGAAAAATGAAAATAGGTTATGAAAAAGATTCTTTTACTTCTATGTATGTCTGCAATGGTTTTGTTTGGACATGCACAAATCTCCAGAATGGTGTATGTGACCGAAGCGGGTACAATATCCACTCAATTGAATACTATTGACAAAGCAACTGTAACAGATTTGACTGTTAGTGGTGTTATAGATGCAAGGGATTTTAAGTTTTTGAGAGATAGTATGACTCTCATGTCAGTACTTATTTTGGATAATGTTAGAATAACTGCTTATACAGGAATCGATGGAACTTATAATACAGGCAACATGACCCACTTTGCTGCTGATGAAATACCGCAAAATGCATTTTATAATAATAAAACAATAAAAATAATTTTATTGCCAAACTCAGTTACTTCAATTGGAATTGGTGCATTTTCCAATTGCAGTAGTCTAACTTCTATTGGTATACCCAGCTCGGTTACTACAATAGGAAGTTCAGCATTTTACTTTTGTAGCGGTTTAACTAGCATTATGATTCCTAACTCAGTAATTTCAATTGGAGGTTATGCATTTTCTGGTACAGCATGGTATGCTAAGCAGCCTAATGGCTTGATTTATGCCGGTAAAGTAGCATATGCATACAAAGGGACTATGCCTGCCAACACATCCATTTCACTCAATGAAGGTACTACTGGAATTGCTGGATTAGCATTTTCTGGTTGTAGCGGTTTAACTTCCATTACTATTCCAAACTCTGTAACTTCAATGGGAGATAAAGTGTTTCAATCGTGCAGCAGTCTAACATCCATTACTATTCCAAGCTCTGTTACTTCAATAGGTAGTTCAGCATTTTCCGGTTGCAGCGGTTTAACTTCTATTACTATACCGAACTCAGTTACTTCGATAGGAAGTTCTGCATTTTCCAATTGCAGCAATCTAACTTCCATTACTATTCCAAACTCCGTTACTTTAATAGGAAATTCAGCATTTTACAGTTGCAGCAAATTAACTTCTATCAACCTTTCAAGCTCCGTTATTTCAATAGGAAGTTTTGCATTTTCATGGTGCATTGGTTTAACTTCCATTACTATTCCAAACTCGATTACTACGATAGGAGATGGTGTGTTTCAATTTTGCAGTGGTTTAACTTCTATCAGCATACCAAGTTCCGTTACTTCAATAGGAACTGCTGTATTCTCTGGATGCAGCAAATTGACAGCCATTAATGTAGATACAAACAACCCGACTTTTTCCGGTTTAGATGGAATGGTTTATAACAAAAAACAAACAAAAATTCTAATTTGTCCAGTTGCCAAAATGGGAAGTTTTATTATTCCGTCTTCGGTTGACTCTATTGGTAATTATGCTTTTCAATCCTGTGTTGGTTTAACGGGTATCACTATTCCCAATTCGGTTACTTCTATTGGTAATTATGCTTTTCAATCTTGCATTGGTTTAACCGCTGTTGAATTTCAGGATAACTCAGTATTAAAGTCAATTGGGAGTAACGTATTGTCAGGTTGTTCAAAGTTAGCTAACTTTACTATTCCAGCATCAGTGTCAACAATTGATAATAGTGCATTTTATGGATATTCCGGTATTGTAAATTTGGATGCAAATCATCCTATCTATACGCTTTTGAATGGAATTTTGTACGATAAAGAAATAACAACACTTTTTCAATGTATTCAATCAACAAATGGTAGTCTTGAGATTCCAAGCTCTATTAGCTCGATAAAAAACAAAGCTTTTTTTAATTCTAACATTACAGGTATTAAACTTTCTGAATCGCTCCAATCAATAGGTGATTATGCATTTGACAGTTGCTTTTATTTGACAAGAATCGTTCTGCCGTCGTCAATAACATCTATAGGAAATAGTGTTTTTAAAATGAGTGCTATAAAATCTATTGTCTCAAATGCTAGCAATCCTTTTAGTCTGGGATCTGATAATGTAACAAATAATTGTATTTTGTATGTACCTATAGGGTCAAAGAATCTTTATCAATCAGCAACGAATTGGAAAGGTTTTTCAATTATTGTAGAACTATCTTCTAAATCAGTGAATGTAACAACCCCCGGCAAACTAAGTTCGTATTTTACAACGAATGAAAAAACTTCGATAACCAGCTTAACCTTAAGTGGTACTATAGATGCCAGAGATTTTAAATATATCCGTGATTCACTCAGCGTATTGAATGGCGTTGATATGAGCAATGTTACAATATCGGCTTATACAGGAACTGCCGGACCATATTCTACAAGTAGTACTATTTATGCAGCTTCAGAGATTCCTTCCAATTCATTTAATAATAAACCGATAATAACCAATATTATACTGCCATCATCAATCACCTCAATTGGAAGCAGTGCCTTCAATAATTGCAGTAATTTATCAAGCATCTCAATACCTGGCTCAGTTACTTCTATTGGGGCTGGTACATTCTACTATTGTAGCAACTTAACTTCAATTAATATTCCAAACTCCGTTACATACATAGGATCTAATGCATTTGCAGGTACAGCATGGTACAATAATCAACCCGCTGGTTTGGTCTATGCCGGAAAAGTAGCATACTCATACAAAGGAATTATGTCAGCCGGCACATCCATTAAACTCAATGAAGGTACAACAGGAATAACTGAATATATTTTTCAGAAAAATAGAAATTTAACTTCAATTACCATTCCGAGTTCTGTTACTTCGATAGGAAGTTATGCCTTTTCCGATTGCCTTTTAACTTCAATTTCCGCTTACTCATCCATTCCTGTGGATTTAATCAAATCGACCAATGCACTTAATGTAAATAAAACTACCTGTACACTTTATGTACCTATTGGATCTAAAGCAGCTTATCAGGCAGCCAATCAGTGGAAAGATTTTACGAATATCATTGAAATGACTACAGCAGTTCCAGAGTTAAATAAACTCAACTTAAGTCTATCTCCAAATCCAGCCAACGGCATTATCGAAATAAAAGGGTTAGAAAGCTCTGCGAACGTAAGTATTTATAATCTGCAAGGGCGTGAATTGATTACTCGTACCATTATACCGAACGAGGCAATTTCTATTAATTCGTTACCAAGAGGCTTGTATATCGTAAAAGTGAATAACCGTGAGGGGTCGTTTGAAACGAAGTTTTTAAATTAGGAATTCTTTATCCGTGTTTTTTGTTTATCTGTTTGATTCACCTTTTCCAAAGTTCTAAACCTTGGAAAAGGTGGTTAGCAAAAACAACAGAGCTGATGCTGAAACCTTAATTTTAGGTAAATAAAAAACAAAAATAGCTTATGAAAAAGTACTTTTTAATACTGATTTATCTTTGCATTGCATCCACCATGCTCGTGGCACAAGAAGTGGTAGGTGCATCCGGTGGTTCATCCAATGGCAACGACGGTAGTGTGAGTTATAGCGTGGGCAATGTAGCCTATACGGTAGAAAATAGTGGTGTGGCACGTGCAACCGCGGGTGTACATCAATATTATGAAATTAGCATGGTTACTTCCATACCGGAAGCTGAAAAAATCAACCTGTCAGTTTACCCCAATCCTACCAGCGATAACCTGATATTAAGTGTGCCGGGTATTAGCAAAGCCCAATATTCAGTTTATTCGCTTGATGGCAAATTGTTGTTGCAAAAAATGTTGACTTCCGAAACTGTTGAAGTTCAACTCTCTGACAAGATTTCGGCTACTTATCTGCTGAAAGTAACACAAAACGGCAAAGAGCTGAAAACCTTCAAAATTATCAAAAAATAAAACAATCTAAATTATTTGGAGTGCGACTTAAAGTCGCGCCCCGAATACAAAACTAAACATTATCCACAATGAAAAAACTAGTATTCTTCAGTCTTGCCGCTATCCTGTTAGTGGCTATTGCGGTAGCACAAGTCCCTTCACGTTTCAGTTACCAGGCTATTGTGCGCGATGAGGCGGGTAATTCAATCAAAAACAAAGAAGTGGCAGTTCGTTTCTCGGTGTTGAGCGGTTCGGTGAGCGGTTCGCAGGTCTATACCGAAACGCAACGTATAACCACCAACGCTAACGGCCTTATGACCACCGAAATTGGCAAAGACACACTTACCACAAGTCTTAAAAACATCCCATGGGGTAGCGGTTCTTATTTCCTGAAAACCGAAATCGACCTCAATGACGGCAGCAACTTTACACTCAATAGTGTTAGCCAGTTAATCAGTGTGCCGTATGCTTTATTTGCTGAAAAAGCAAATCAGGCAAAAAGTGCTGAAAGTATTTCTCTTACTTCACCCGATGGATATAACTACGATTTAAAAGTTGATAATACAGGTAAAATCATACCAACTGTTGTACCCAAGTTAGCTACATTAGATAGCATCACCGTTATTAATTCGGTTAGCTTCAATGGCTTCAACCTGACCAATAAAATTATCAATACCGGCAAAGATAGCATTTCGCAGTGTGGAATATGTTGGTCAACTTCTCCAAATCCTGTCATTTCGGGCAGTCACAGCACGGGTACACTTAGCAGCCTTAGCTTTACTACCGCTGTGACTGGATTGGCTTACAACACTATTTACTACGTCCGCCCTTACAGTACCAACAAAGCAGGTATAAGCTACGGCAAGCCCATTCAGATTAAAACCCCTTGTCTGTTATTGACCACTCCATCTCCAATAGCTGGGGATTCTGCTGCTGTAATGAATTCACAAGCTAAAACTTACAGCATAGCAGCTGTATCAGGAGCAAAAAGCTATTTTTGGAAAGTACCCGTGGGAGCAGCGATTGTTTCCGGTCAGGGAACTGCAACTATCACTGTAAACTTTGGCACACAAAGCGGCGATGTGAAAGTTTGTGCTGTGAATGAATGTGATAGCAGTGATTGGGTGAGTAAAACGGTTGTACTTAATTATTCAAGTGATTCAGAATTTATAGGCACTAGTGGGACTTTCACCGATATTCGTGACGGCAATACCTACAAATGGGTAAAAATTGGCACACAAATATGGATGGCTGAAAACCTGAAAGCTGTAAAATATAGAAATGGCGACCCGATAACGAATGTAACTGACAATACTACTTGGTTTAATTCAACAGCAGGTGCATATTGCTGGTATAATAATGATTATAACAACTATGGAAAAACCTATGGTGCTTTGTATAATTGGTATACTGTTGCAGAAAGTAGAGGGATTGCACCCCAAGGTTGGCACGTTCCTTCTGGAGACGAATGGATACAGCTATATGATTTCTTAGGAGGCTCAAGTTTGATAGTAGATAGTAAATTGAAATCAGTCGGACCATCATTCTATCCAAACACTGATGCAACAAATTCATCTGGCTTTTCGGCATTACCTTCTGGATTAAGAAGGGGAAATACAGGTGTTTCTTTAGGGTTTGGTGCATCTGGGACTTTTGATGGATATACTGCATATACTGAATGGTGGGGAAATACTCTTGATGCTTCATCGAATGCTTTTGTATTATATTTAGACTGGGTACATACATCAAGTTCATGTAGATATAATTATGGTATCAAAACATTTGGTTTTCCTATTCGTTGCGTAAAGGACATTCCATGCCCAACACTCACCGCTCCAGTTGCTATCTCAGGCAAAGACACCCTTAGCACCAATGCTACTGCACAAACCTACAGCATTGTAGCCGTAACCAATGCTACCAGCTATAGGTGGAAAGTACCATCGGGTGCTAGCATTGCATCGGGGCAAGGTACTGCAAGCATAACGGTTAACTTTGGCACACAAAGTGGAAAGATTGAAGTTTGTGCTGTGAATGAATGTGATAGTAGTGATTGGGTGAGTAAAACGGTTGTACTTAATTATTCAAGTGATTCAGAATTTATAGGCACTAGTGGGACTTTCACCGATATTCGTGACGGCAATACCTACAAATGGGTAAAAATTGGCACACAAATATGGATGGCTGAAAACTTGAAAGCTGTAAAGTATAGAAACGGAGATGTAGTGCCAAATGTAACCGATAATACAGCATGGGCAGCTTTAACTACCGGAGCTTGGTGCGATTATAACAACATAGCCACTAACGATACTAAATACGGTCATTTATACAACTGGTATACCGCCAGCGATAGCCGTAATATCGCTCCCACAGGATGGCACGTACCTACCGATGCCGAATGGACTACCCTTACTACTTATCTGGGTGGCCAAGCGGTAGCCGGAGGAAAACTTAAAGAAGCTGGTACGCTTAATTGGAATAGTCCAAATACTGGTGCTACCAACGAAACAGGATTTTCTGCCCTTCCAGGTGGGCTCCGTAATTTTAGCGATGGTTCGTTCGGCGGAGTTGGCAACAACGGAAACTGGTGGAGTTCTAGCGAGAACAATGCCACGTACGTTTGGCGCAGGTACATGAACTGGAGTTACAGCAGCGTGGGCAGGAGCAGCAGCAGCAAGACTTATGGGTTCTCCGTGTGCTGTGTAAGGGATTAATTTATTTAATTATTTTAATTATTTCGTTTAAGTTTTAAAATTTGCAGTCGGTAGATAGCGTAAATCATAGTGAAACGGAAGATAGGAGTTATATCATTTCAGAAGATATTGACAGAGTTGGAATTAAATTGATTGACGGAATCGGAATTCCGTCATCCCGGACAGAAAAAATAATACAGTGGATGCCGAAAAGCTTCATGAGTAGGCGGCACATAGTTAGCTATTATTCGGACTGCTTATGTGAATTCCGTGCTAAAAAATACAGGAATAACCGGAATTTGAGACATAGGCTCTAATTGAAAAATATATATTATTTTTGCAAAGAAACAAATACATAATAATTTGCATCATGAGTACAGCCGAAATAAAAATAGATTTAATTCGTCGCATAGCAAACACGGAGGAGTCCTATATTATAGAGGAACTTCGTAAATTGCTCGATTTCGAGCTTAACGTTGAAGCCTACAAACTCAATCCGCACCAACAACAAAGAGTGAGCGAAGCAAAAGCTGAGTATCTTGCCGGGAATGTATTGTCTGAACAACAAGCAGATGAAGCAATCGAACAATGGCTAAACTAACGATAGTTTGGACACAAAAAGCCAATTAGGAGCGAAAAGTAATTCTGGCTTATTGGATAGAGCGAAATCAGTCGAAAGTTTACAGCCTAAAACTGAATAAACTAATAAAAGAAACACTACAATTGTCTGCTCTTTATCCAAATACAGGTAGGAAAACTACTTTTGAAAACGTCAGAGTAAAGAATATTCATGATTATTTGTTATTCTATGAAGTAAGTAAAACAACACTTGTCGTATTAACGATATGGGACGGAAGGCGAAATGATAAATCATTGAATATTAAATAGCATTTTCAAACTCAAAAACGAATAGCAAAACCTATGTATAATCCGGTCAGTCGGTTATGAAAGGCGAGTTGTTTGTTTATTTTAGTTCGATTTCTTTTATGGCAGATATTGAAAAAATGGGTATTTACAGAAAGCCTTTGGCAGTTTCGTTCAAGGCACTTTGGAAAAAAATATAGAAGAAAACGATGTAAAGTATAGACATGAATTGTGTCAAAGAAGCAGAAAATGGAGAGTTTAAACACTTTCCATTTTCTGCTTCTTTAGTTTATGATTGATAAGGAAAACTATGATATTGAGATTCGAATAATGAAGAAATAAAATGTAACACGAATGACACGGTACAGCAACTTAAATGAATTTTTTTATTAATTCCATATTAATGTCGCTTTAATCATTTTGGAAATACTATACGATATTTTTGTCGAATAAATTTTCAATTATACTATTGTGATTAAAAAACTTTTAATTTCTTTATTATTAGTCGTTTGCGTTGTAAAGGCATTTGGACAAAATTCAATACAGGGTGTTGTGACTGATTCTGAAACGGGTGAAAGTATTATTGGCTGTAATATATCGATTCAAGGTACTTCATTTGGTACTATTACCGATAAGAAAGGCGAATATACACTAAAGAATATTCCAAATGGCACGTATAATGTAATTTTCTCATTTATTTCATACGAAAAGAAAATTCAAAAAATTGTAATTTCGAAAGGAAATACAATCAATACAAATAATATAGTATTAAAACCTACTTCCACTCAAATAAAAAATGTAGTGCTTACTGCTATTTGCCGGACTGATACTGAACTTTTATTTTACCAAAGCTCAAAACTTTGAAAAAAGCTGAAAAATAAATAATAGAGTGGAGGATGGCGAAAAGTTACACGAATAGGCAAAAAAATTAAAACAATAAGTTATGAAAAGGAATTATTTATTTTTTTTTACTGTGGCGATGGTATCGCTTGTGTGGTTAAGTTGCAGTAAAAAAGATGATTTAGCAATATCAACACCAATACTAGTTCCAGTGCCATACAGTATAGCTCAAATTTCACCTCAGCTTGTAACCATCACCGGCGGCACTTTTAACATGGGAAGCCCTCTCACGGAAGTAGCTCGTGATTCTGCAGAAGTACAACATCAAGTAACGTTAAGTGATTTCCGCATGAGCAAGTATGAGATTACTAATGCGCAATATGCAGCTTTCCTTAATGACACAAATAAAATAGGTAGAAAAATAATTGGTAGTGATGGAAAATATACAGCCGGAGCAAATCCGAATCAAATCTTGATATACCCAAGTTCAGACTTACAATTTAGCAACGGCAAGTGGATACCGACAACAGGCAAGGAAAAGTTTCCTGTAGTAAATGTAACTTGGTTTGGTGCCGCCGAGTTTGCTGCTTATGCAGGTGGATATTTACCTACCGAAGCACAATGGGAATATGCCTGCCGAGCCGGTACCAGCACACGGTTTAATACAGGTATTAATCTGACCAGTTCGCAAGCTAAGTTCGGTACGTTAACATCTACATGGATGGTAGGTACTAAGGCAGCCAATGCTTACGGTTTGTGCGATATGCACGGCAATGTGTGGGAATGGTGTAGCGATTGGTTTGAGGTTTATCCAACCACCCCACAAACCAATCCAACAGGAGCAATAAGCGGTTCGAGTAAGGTTTATAGAGGTGGCGGTATTAACTCCACTGTTAATGATTGCCGTTCTGCTTGTCGATCCTTTAGTACTCCCAGTAGCTGTGGCACTAATATTGGGTTTCGCGTTGTTGTAAATATTCAATAATTGTTTTGTTCAAACGAGCTACAATTTGTTCGCAACGTGGGGCTAATGTTTGAGCGTTTATATCGCTGATAATTCAGAATTCACAAGAGCAGATACTCCTCTTGCCCTGTTTAAATACAAATACCAAATAACCTCAAATTTTAATGATTGAGGCTGTTTCAAATGCATGATTAAAAAAGATATTAGAACGCGGATTTCCACCGATTAAGCGGATATAAAACGAATTTAAAATTGACTACGTCAATTAATCCTGGTCTTTTATCAAAAATGCTTGCATTTTTTCTAATCCGTTTTTTTTTATCCGTTATATCAGCGTAAATCAGCGTTCCATTCTCTTTTCTTTTGTTTCATTTAATTTTTAGATTCGTATTCCCAATCTGTAATGCTATGAAGAAATAAAGTGTAACACGAATGACACAACAAAGCAACTTAAATGAATTTTTTTATTAATTCCTTATTAATGTCCCTTTAATCATTTTGGAAATACTATATGATATTTTTGTCCAATAAATTTTCAATTAAACTATTGTGATTAAAAAACTTTTAATTTCTTTATTATTAGTCGTTTGCGTTGCTAATGCATTTGGACAAAATTCAATTCAGGGTGTTGTGACTGATGCTGAAACGGGCGAAAGCATTATTGGCTGTAATATATTGTTACAAGGTACTTCAATTGCTACTATTACCGATATGAAGGGCGAATATACACTGAAAAATATTCCTAATGGCACCTATAATGTAATTTTCTCATTTATTTCATACGAAAAGAAACTTCAGAAAGTTGTTCTTTCAAAAGCTAATTTAATCAATACAAATAATATAGTATTAAAACCATCTTCCACTCAAATAAAAGATGTAGTGGTTACTGCTACTCGCCGGACTGATACAGAGCTTTCACTCCTTATGAGCAATAAAGCAAGTGCGCTGACAGTAAATGGTATTTCATCTCAACAAATAACAAAATCGCAAGACAAAGATGCTTCGGAAGTTATTCGACGCATACCGGGCGTAAGTATTCGCGATGGTAAATTTGTAATTGTTCGTGGATTGACCGAAAGATACAATTCAGTGTGGTTGAATGGAGCTACAACCCCAAGTAGCGAAAGCGATGTGCGTGCATTCTCCTTCGATGTTATTCCCAGCGGACAAATTGATAATATATTAATTTATAAAACGGCTGCTCCCGAACTTCCTGCCGATTTTGCAGGAGCTATGATTAATGTCAAAACCAAAAGTTTGATAGATAAGAACAGTATCACTTTTTCGTATTCCTATGGAAATCATCAGGGTACTACCGGAAATGAGTTCTTTACCTATCAGGGAGGAAAAACAGATTGGCTGGGATATGACGATGGAACACGCAGTATACCATCTAGTACTCCTACAACCGAAGATTTCAGAGCTCTTTTTAATCAAACAGATGCTGCGAAAATTGCACAAATAAATACGATAAGCAAATCATTTAATACAATAATTACACCTATAAGTACTTTAGCAGTTCCGGATGCTGATTTTCAATTGGGGATAAACAAACGATTTACTGTAGCTGATTTCTCAATTGGTTCAATCACAACCTTAGGTTATAACTCTAGCAACACAACCACCAACAGCTTTCGACCTGTTTATGAGGCTTTCGGGAAACAGGCTCAGACTAATAATCAGTTTAGCTACTCGTCAAAAGTACGGCTTAACGCATTGTCAAACTGGATTTTAGTGTTTGGAAACAATCAAAAAATTGAATTCCGTAATTTATTTAATAATTATGGAGATACTAAAACGGTTACTAACTACATTCAAGACTTTAATGTTCCTAACCATGTTCAGGCGTATGAACTTGGATATGAATCCAGAATGATTTATTCCGGTCAATTAGCAGGTACACATGTATTTAATAACGATAACAGCAAATTTGATTGGACATTGGCTTATTCCTATGCCAATAAAAATCAACCGGATTTACGAAGAATTTCCACTTCCTTGAGGGATGATGATGTGAAGTATTATTTAGATATTCCGAATTTATCCAGATTATATCTTAACAATGAAGAATTCCAAAAGAATGCTAGCCTAAATTTTATTCAAAAATTGAAAATTGGAAATTTCAAACCTGAATTGAAAGTCGGTATTTATATGGAAAACAAAAGCCGCAACTTTACATCCAGAAGGTTCATTTACAATAAACCATCGAATAATTTTCTGGATAATTCTTTACCAAGTAATAATAATGATAGCCTTTTCACAACTTCGATGATGACATCCATTCAAAATTTCTTTACTAATAAAATGGATTACAAAACAGGTATTATTATGAATGAGATCACTGACAAAGCTGATTCATATAGTGCCAGTAATGAATTGGTTGCCGGTTATATAAGTGCGAACCTTCCGATTACAAGCTGGGCAAATATTTATGCAGGAGCAAGAATCGAAAAGAACAACCAACAATTGAATAGTTTCAAAAGAGATGGGTCAAGTACAACACCCATTAGCATTAAAAGAGATACTGTAAATATATTTCCATCCATTAATGCTACTATCAACTTATCGAAGAATGCACTCATACGTTTGGCGGGTAGTGAAACAGTTAACCGTCCTGAATTCAGGGAGATTTCAACTTTCGCCTTTTATAGTTTTGAAGAGAAAACATTCATGTTCGGTAATGAAAACCTTAAAAACTGTTACATAACTAATTATGATGCCCGTGTAGAATGGTATCCAACATCTGAAGAAATTGTTTCTATTGGTGCTTTTTATAAAGATTTTAAAAATCCAATTGAACAACATATAACTATTGATGGAACTGCAGGTTGGAGTTATACTTATGGTAATGCTATCAATGCTAAATCCTATGGTCTCGAAGTGGATGTCAGAAAACGATTGCATGAATTGGAACAAGCCGGAGCTTTTTCGTTTTTAAGTAATCTTACCCTTGTTGCTAATGCATCGCTTATCAAATCCGAAATTACTGCAGATACACTCACCGAACGTTCAGAAAAAAGAGAATTACAGGGACAATCACCTTATATAATCAATTTAGGAGCATATTATCAGGATACGAAATCAAGATTTATGCTAAGTGTCATGTACAACAAAGTAGGAAAACGTATCGCTTTCGTAGGGGATAAAACAAAAAACATACCTCACGTTTACGAAATGCCATTTAATTCCTTAGATATTACCCTCGAAAATGGAATTACAAAATGGGCAAGCATTAAGTTTGGTATCAAAAATTTTCTTGATAACGATGTGGTTTTTCAACAAACAGATGATTATAAAGACCCGGTGACTAAACTTCAAGTATCGAAAGTGGAATTAAGACAAAAATTCAAACCCGGTATGCAAATTAAGATAGGAATAAATTTAGTTTTTTAAATATATTGCTTTATTAATATTCATGTTTAATTAAAAAAAAAGAAAAATGAAAAAAAATTTCTTGTTAGGCGGTCTAATGTTGTTAGCTTCATTCATGATGGGGCAAAACACGATTGACAATGCCTTTTTCGACAAAGTGAGCTTCCGTGGTGCATTTGGTGCAACGGATTGGACCTCCGGTTGGGCGAATTTCGACCCACAGAACAAAGTGTATCCTGCAACAACTCTTTCAGTTCCTGCAGGTAACATTGCTACTAACACTACGTTAGGCTCTCCATTGAGAAATGCTGCTTCTTTTGCTGATGCTTCATTGGCTGATCCATTTTTTACTCCGGTAGATTTTGTGGGTGCATTTGGTGCAATTGACTGGACAAAAGGATGGTCAAACTTTGATCCTCAAAACACAACGTATCCAGCAACCACAGTTTCAATTGCTGCCGGTAACATTTCAAGCAACACAACCTGGACAAAAAACAACGTGTATTTGTTGAATGGTATGGTGTTCGTTAACGATGGTGTTACGCTGACTATTGAAGCAGGAACTGTAATCCGTGGTGATAAAGCCAGTAAAGGAACGCTTATTGTTAGTATGGGTGGAAAACTTATTGCCAACGGTACACTTGCAGAACCTATCGTGTTTACATCAAACCAAGCTGTGGGTAGCCGTGCTTCGGGTGACTGGGGTGGAGTTATCTTGTTGGGTAAAGCTAGAATTAATCCGGGAACTGCTACTATTGAAGGTGGTGTTGGTCAGGGTTTATCTGCTCAATATGGTGGTTCTGACGATGCTGATAATTCAGGTAGTTTACAATATGTTCGTATTGAATTCCCGGGTGTTGCTTATGCTCAGGATAACGAAATCAATGGCTTGACCATGGGTGGAGTTGGTTCAGGTACAACTATCGACAACATTCAGGTATCTTATTCGGGAGATGACTCTTTCGAATGGTTTGGTGGAAAAGTAAATTGTAAACACCTTATTGCGTTGGCAGGGGTTGATGATGACTTTGATACCGACTTTGGTTTCTCGGGTAAAGTTCAATTTGCAGTAGGTCTTCGCCACCCGATGATTGATGACCAATCAGCTCCGGGGACTTCAAATGGTTTTGAATCTGATAATAATGCAGCCGGTGATGCAGTTAGTCCCTATACAAATGCAGTTTTTTGTAACGTAAGTTTGTTTGGTCCTTTAGCTACTCCTTCTACAACTATTTCAAACCACTATGGTCGTGCAATGCATATTCGCAGAAACTCAAAACTTCAGGTGTTTAACTCTTTATTTGCAGGATGGAATACAGGTTTATACATTGATGGCAATACAACTCAGGCAAATGCAACTAATGGAGAATTGAAAATAAAAAACTGTATTTTTGCTGGAATGAAAACAGCAAATTGTGCTGTTCCTACAGGACAAACATGGGATGCTGCTGCTGAAACAGCTTGGTTTAACACTCCTGCTTTTGCTAATCAAACATTTACCAACAATACTGATTTATTGGTTAATAATCCATTCACTTTGACTGCTCCAGATTTCACAGTAACTCCTTCGTATTTATTGACTGGTATGACCTTCATTAATGATGGTGTTACGTTGACCATTCAACCGGGTACAATTATCCGTGGTGATAAATCAAGTAAAGCTACTTTAATTGCTAGTAAGGGTGGAAAACTTATTGCTAACGGAACAGCTACTGAACCGATTATCTTTACATCTAACCAAGACCCGGGCAGTCGTGCAGCAGGTGACTGGGGTGGTGTTATCCTGTTAGGTAAAGCTCCTATCAATCCGGGGACTGCAACTATCGAAGGTGGTGTTGGTCAAGGTCTTTCTGCTCAATATGGTGGTACTGATCCTAATGACAATTCAGGTAGCCTTCAATATGTTCGTATCGAATATCCGGGTGTGGCTTATGCTCAAGATAATGAAATCAACGGGTTAACTTTTGGTGGAGTTGGATCTGGTACAACAATTAATTATATTCAGGTTTCTTATTCAGGAGATGATTCTTACGAGTGGTTTGGCGGTACTGTAAATTGTAAACACCTTGTAGCAATAGGAGGAGTTGATGATGAATATGATACTGACTTTGGTTAT
Organism: Paludibacter sp.; assembly: GCA_037134195.1. Lineage (GTDB taxonomy): Bacteria > Bacteroidota > Bacteroidia > Bacteroidales > Paludibacteraceae > Paludibacter. The sequence goes on from JBAXMR010000001.1 coordinate 53,826, forward strand.
TCAGGTATGATTCAGTATGCCGTAGGTCTACGTCACCCAATGATTGATGACCAATCTACTCCAGGTATTTCAAATGGTTTTGAATCTGATAATAATGCTACTGGTGACGCTGTTACTCCATACACTTCTGCTGTTTTCAGTAACTTCAGTTTGTTTGGTCCTTTAGCTACACCAACAACAACTATTTCAAATCACTTCGGACGTGCTATGCACATTCGCAGATACAGTAAATTGCAGGTTTATAACTCAGTATTTGCCGGTTATCCAATTGGGCTTTATATCGATGGAAACACCACTCAAGCCAGTGCTATGAACGGTGAGTTGAAAGTAAGAAACTGTGTTATGGCTGGAATGAAAAATGGAAACTTCGCTGTTCCATCAGGTCAAACCTGGACTGCTGCTACTGAACGTGCTTGGTACAATGATGTTACGTTCAAAAATGACACGTTGGTTAATAATTCAGATTTGAAAATTGTAGATCCATTCAACATTACTGCTCCTAATTTCTTACCTACAGCTTCATCTAAAATGCTAACAAAATCATACTGGCAGTTTACACCTGCTACAGGATTGGCAAACAACATGAATCTATATATTAAAGCTTATGCAAATGGAACACAGGTAACAACACCGGGTTCAATGATAATGGCTTACAAAAACGGTGAATGTAGAGGTGCTGACGAAGTTCTTGATAATGGAACATTCAGCTTACTTGCCATGTCAGATTTGACATCAGAAAGCGATCTTGATATGAAACTTTATGACGGAGCAACAAAAAAAGTATATGACTTGCCTACAGTATTTGATTTTGAAAGTGATACTGAAGTTGGAGCAATTAATACTCCTGCAACTGTTACTGCAACTGGTTCATTGTCAATTGCACTTTCAAAAGGTACAAACTGGATTTCGTTTAATGTATTACCCGAAAACAGTGTAACACCAAAAGACGTTCTGAATTATACTCCAACTTCAGGTGATGTTATTACAAGACAAGGTGGTGCTAGTGCTACATACATTGGAACTTCTTGGGTGGGTTCAATCACTTCTATTGAAAAGAATAAAATGTATAAGCTAAAATGCAAAGGTACTACTCCGGGAAGCATTAGTGTTTCAAATCAGCCGTATGCTGCTAATACATCAATTGCATTAACAACTGGAATTAACTGGATTGGATACTCACTTGTTGAATCAGTTAGTGTTACAACTGCACTTTCAAACTATACTCCATCTCTAAATGATAAGATAACTACAAATGCCGGTGGTGGTCAAACTGCTACATGGGGTGGTTCATCTTGGTTGTCTTCAAAACCAATGTTGGTACCAGGTAGAGGATATGCACTTAAATCAGTAAATGGTGGTACGTTAACGTTCCCAAGAAGAGTCTTGAATAATTCAAATCTAAGTCGCGTTCCTGAGTTATTAGTAAGAGTTGCAGCAGCACCTCAAACAGTTTGGAGCGAACCTACCGGAAAAGCTAATAATATGAGTATTACTGCCAAACTTTTGAAAGCTGATGGTTCTGAATATATGCCTGATGATATTTATTTAGGAGTATTCAAAGGAACAGATAACTACTGTTATGGTGTAAGTCCTTGGTTTGATGCAGAACAATTTGGAAAACTTTTCTTATTTGGAACTCAAACAGATGCTACTACTGAAGATGGATATTTTTTCAGAGCATATGATGTAAAAGCAAATAAATTTTACAATACAATCGAAATTCCGGATACTTGGGATACTGGTGTAGCAGGAGATGACAAATTTGTATTTATATCTGATGGTGATTTGGGTGAATTAGAAACTCCGGTTATGTTGAAGATTAAAGATTCATCTACTGACGTAAATTTGGTTGAAAATGCTAACTTCATGGTTATAAATAACAAAAATGCAAAATCGTTTATGGTTGCTTTTGAAGTAAACAATGCTAATGCGGAAATTTCGATTTGCGATGTTCAAGGACATGTTGTAAAACAATTGCATAATGGTGTTGTTAATGGAACTCAAAATATTCAATTTAACTACAGTCAGTTGTCTTCAGGTCTTTATATTGTAAAAGCAAATATCGGATCTAAGATTTATACTCAGAAAGTAGTTTTATAAAACTATTTTGTTCTTATTTCAATCTTTATTATAATCCGGATTGCTTTATGCAATCCGGATTTAATCATTCTCAAATTTGTAAATATTCAACAACCAGTGACTCTATATTCATACAAAAAGATCGTTATAAATTGTATGAAATTTTCCAAAAAATATTCTAAAAATTAAAATAAATAAATATGAAAATAAATAAACGTTTTTTGCTATCTGTATTTTTTGCTAATGCACTTGTAATCTGTATTTTGGCCTCAAATAATATAGCTGATTCGATAAGTAATAAATTATTGAAATACAAAGAATCTGATATATGGACACAGCCAGAAGGTAAGGAAAATAACATGACTGTTTATGCTACTATATTTAAAAATGATGTTTTGTTCGAACCTGATGGGTTATTGCTTGGAGTATTTAAGGGAACTGATAACTATTGTTATGGTTATGATTCATTCATAGATAATCCAGGTGGTTTATACAAAAAATTGCATATGGTAACAGTAATGAGTGATGAAACTAATGAAGCTGGATATTTTTTCAAAGTTTATAATCCATCCACAAATCAGTTTTATTCATGCAACGAAACTTTCACATTTATTGCTGATGGTGCATACGGTGAGGTTAATAGTCCTATCAAATTAAATGTGACTGAGTCTGCATTAAATAATATCAATGCAGATTATAATTTTAATATTTATCCAAGTCAAGTTAAAGAGAATTTTATAATTAGCTTATCTGATTATTCCAATTCAAATATTAAAATTGATTTGTACGATTTGCGTGGTACCATGATTAAAAATCTTTATTATGGAACTTTTATTAATCAGATTAATTGCAGTATTGAGAGTAATATAATTAAAGGACTTTATTTGGTTAAGGTCATAACTGGTTCAGGAACAATGACTAAGAAAGTTATAGTTGAATAGTATTTAATTTCTGTTTTCTTTACAAATATATTACAAATAATTGACCATTGTAATTTTATTGTTATTAATTATCAATCTCAATGTAACTGTTCTTTAATATCACAATTGTACTTTTACAAAGTATTTATATACAACTATTTACAAATAAATAATTTAAATTAATTTAAAATGAAAAGAAAATTATTGACTTTTAGTTATTGTATTTTGTTTGCTTGTTTTGCACTTGCTCAATCTACAAATGGAAATGCAACAAAGATTTTGAAAAAAAATTTTGTTCGCAAAGTGTCATCTTCCGTAATGGGAAGTGGCTGGGCTGAGCCTACCGGTAAGGCTAATAATATGAGTATTACTGCAAAAGTCTATAAAAATGGTGTAGAATATATGCCTGAAAATCTTGAATTAGGTGCATTTTATAGTAATGATAATTACGTTTATGGTGTAAGTCCGTGGTTTGATGCAGAACAATTTGGAAAACTTTTCTTATTTGGTTGTCAAAGTGATTTTACCACTCAGGATGGTTTCTTTTTCAAAGTATATGATCCTACAAACAATAAAATATATTCAACAGATTTATCGGATGCGTTTGATACTGGAATTGCAGGTGATGATAAATTCATATTTGTAAGTGACGGTGATTTAGGTCAATTAGAGACTCCAGTAATAATATCTCTAAAATTCGATATAACCGCAACTTCTGCCAATGTATCAAAAGGTACAGTTAGCGGTGCAGTTGGTACATTCACATCTGGACAATCAGTACATGTAACGGCATCGCCTGTTAGTGGTTATCGTTTTACAAACTGGACTGATGGAGTTGGTGGAACTGTTATGTCAACCAATGCTGACTATACGTTTTCTGCAAACGAAAGCAGATCGTTAGTCGCTAATTTTGATGTTGCATCTATATCAATAAGTTCGACAGTAAATGCTTCTACACTTACAAGTAGTCCTTCACTCAGTGTATCAATTGAGAATAATGGACATTTAATTATTAATACTAATAGCACGTTTGATAACATAGTCATTCAGGGAGGTGGTAAGCTTACAATTAACAATGGTTCTGCATTAACAGCTTCATCCGTAAATATTGGATGCAATGAAAATGGAACCGGAACATTTGTAAATAGCAATTTAACAAATATAGATGGCGGTTTAATTTGTGGTTCAACTAGTGTTGTTCAGCAATATCTTACTGCCGGTCGTAATTGGTATATTTCGAGTCCGGTTACTAATGCAAGCAGTTCGGTATTTAATGCAACATCCAATATTCTTTATTATTATAATGAAGCTACTGGTACTTGGCCTCAAATAACAAATAATTCTACAGCTCTAACTGTTGCAAAAGGATATGTGGCAAATATGACTTCAAGTACTACAGTAAATTTTATAGGATATTTAAATGATGGTTTCCAACAAATAAGTATCACACGTCATCCGGGTGTTGCTAAAGAAGGATTTAACCTGGTTGGAAATCCATATCCATCATTCCTTAATTTTGAATCTGCGCTACGACATGTAAATACAACGAATTTAGGTAGTTCTTTTTGGTTTAGAACCCAAAATGAAGCTAAAACCGCTTATGTTTTCGACTCATACAGTGCGTTGAATCATATAGGTACAAGCAATAACAATAACTCACTTGTTGGGATTACAGCCGATATACCACCTATGCAGGCATTTTGGGTTCGGGTAGCCGATGGAAAGACAACTGCAAATCTTGCATTTACTAATTCAATGCGTTCTCATAAAGATCAAAGTGTTGTTCCAAACCGTTTTAAAGTACCAATGGAAAATGCGATTAACGAACAGATGGTACGTTTACAAGTTACAAACGGTATAGTAAGTGATGAGGCTATATTAATTACAAATCCTTCAGCCTCTAATGCTTATGATGCTTATGACACTCAAAAAATGTCGAATAATTCAGTGAGTATTCCTGAAATTTACACCTTGGCTGACAACGAACAAGTTGTGATAAACGGTTTGAATTCAATTATATACGATACTGAAATAGCACTTGGATTTACAACAGGTCAATCGAATACATTTACGATTAAAGCTTCACAGATTAGTAATTTTGCAGCCGGAACTCAGGTTATTCTTCTTGATAAATTATTGAACAAAGCACAAGATTTGACCGTTTTCGACTATAGTTTCAACTCGGATGTAACTTCAACAGCAAGTAGATTTTCACTTGTATTCAAAGCACCTTCAGTTGCAACAAGTATCAATTCTACTGATTTAAAAAATGTAAGTATCTCAACGGATTCAAACAGTAAGATAGTTATTGCCGGAGCAGTTGCTAACGAAAGTTCGGTGGTAATTTGCAATACATTAGGTCAACGAATCTATAGTTCAGTACTCACTTCTGTAAATACAACATTGAATCCGGAACTTAAATCAGGTGTATATTTTGTTACTGTAAAGACTAACAGTAAAAATGTTTCAGCCAAAGTTATTCTAAACTAATAAGTATTTATCAACCTAATAATAAAATAATTGTTATGAAAACAACTAATAAAGGAAACCAAGCGTATGTTTCTCCGAGTGTTGAACGTATTGAACTTGATAATGAAATAGCACTGCAATTGGAGTCAACACCTCCGAAAGCACCGGGAGAAGCTAATCTTCATGCTCCAGAGTATTTCAATAATGATCCGTTTAAAGGAAATCAGGCATAATATCGATTGACTAATTAACTTATAAAGCCCTGAACAGGTATGTTCAGGGCTTTTTGTTTTCGGCAATTCAATTGAATTATATTAATATTTTTGAATAAGTGTATGTTCAAATTAGTTTATATTATTTAAAACCGCCCCTATATCCCCTAAAGGGGACTTTTGCAGCGTAGAAATACCGAATATGTTTACACTTCTCGAACTTCGATAGCCCCCTTCAGGGGGTTGGGGGCGGTTAAGAACGAGTTGTTTTAATATAAACTAATTCATGTCATGTACTTATATTTAATTATTATATCATATAAAAGTAACTATTTCGTAAAAACATCAAAGTAATTTTACGATAAAATGAAAACTATATCAGACTCTATAAAACACACTGAAATGGTAGGTTAGAAACTTATTTTTCATCAAATAAAATTTATACTGACACACTTGAACATCTAAAACAATACTACATAACTTAAATAATAACTCAATAAAATGGAAATAGAAAATGAACATCAAAATCTTGAGCGTGAGACTAATGTAAATAAGATTATATCCGACTCACTAAACTTATATGTTGCTGAATCAAAAGCTTACACGCTTAAAAATATTCAAGCACTTCAAATAATGGTTAGAACTCGATTCTACCAAATCAAGCAAAACTACGGAAAGGTATTCACAACCACTTCCAACGGTAATCAGTTTACTGTAACACGGTATGAGGATGAAGTTATAAGATAATACAAAAATTATAATAATTAAAGCCCAAAACAATATTTGTTCAGGGCTTTTATTGTTCTTATCAATTTAATTGTTGTCTATTCTTAAAGATTTTCAGAAACACAACAAAGCAGCGTTATTGAATGTAATAAGACATCGTTGGTCAATTGAAAAAACAGGAAAAGTTGTTAGTCGAGAGTGGAATTTGATTGCAGAAGACACGCATTACATATAGGATTTCGCAACTTTTTAAAATGGACTTATTGTTAATTACCCGATACACACAGTCATTCCCTTGAGAAACATTATATCGATGGAGAACAGTTAGGTCGTTATTATATCAAAAATTTGAGTAATTATAGTATCTGGTATCAAAAGTAACATGCCGATAAATGCCTCAAATGAATATCCATATCCAGGTCTGGTAATAATATTTTTCTCATATTGTCTTATTTTCTTTCGTAAACGTGTAATATTTACATCAATGGTTCTATCCAACACAAAAGTATCAGAAGACCACACACATCTAAGAATATCATCTCGGGTAAGTAAACTATTTTTATTCTCCAAGAAATATTTTAAAATTTCGAATTCTTTTTTAGTTAGGCAAATTTCTTGTCTGTCAATAAATACTTTTTTGCTTATTAAATGTATTTCAAGATCTTGATAAGCAATTATCTCTTCATTCTTGACTTTTTGATTGTTTATTTTACGGAAAACAACTTTTACACGTGCCAAAAACTCCTGAATAGAAAATGGCTTATTAATATAGTCGTATGCTCCTAACCTGAATCCGGTCAATCTGTCATTCTCACTATCTTTTGCTGTTAAGAAAATAATAGGTATTGATGATGTATCAGGTTTATCTTGTAATATTCGTGCCAATCTAAATCCCGAAATTGTCCCCATCATTACATCCAGTATAATTAAATTGTAGATGCTTATATTCATTCTTAAAGCATCTTCAGCAGAATACGCCACATCGGCAATATAACCTTCGGAATCAAGATTATACTTCAAACTAGTACAGATATCTTCTTCATCATCTACTATCAGAATTCGATAAGTGTTCATATTTATTTTTTATTAATTTTAATACAAAGAAACAAAATAATTATTACAAAGACGTGATGAACGTATTACATTATTACATTGATTATCTGTTGATTGAAAAAAAATCGGAACAAATCAATTGAGATTTGTCCCGACTTTTAATCTTTGTTAGATATATATTGATTACCGCAAAAATAATTTTATTTTCAAGGTTTGATTGTTATGTAAATCTAATTCGATTGTTTGATCCTTATAAGAAATCATGCTGATATTTATCAAACATTTTCCTTCACACAGGTTAGAAATTGTAAAATAGCCATCCAAGTCGGTGTATATTTTTTGGTTATTTGCAGTTATTACTGCACCCGCCAATGTTTCATTGGTAAGATTGTCGAATACCATTCCCTTTACAATCGCATTTCCCGGCACTTGTACTTCAGTTTTTGCTTCAGGACTGGCTTTTTCTGCTGAAAATGCATTTGATGAAATAATCGTTGCTACAACTAGTAGTATTAATATTTTTTTCATTTCTGATATTTTTAAATTACCTGCAAATTTATAAATTTAGTATTTCAAAATTATTACGATTAACATACAATCCAGTGAATATACAATTAAAAATCAATATTTTTTCTCGGAAATAAGTTTCCCTTTTTCATCCCACATATACCATGTACCTGATTTTTTTCCAATATTGTAATGCATCTCGTATCGCATAATACCCGAATCATCCCAAACATGCCATATCCCACATTTTTTATTATTGCAGTATTCAGCTTCAGCAATAAGCATTCCTGCAACATTATAAGTTCTCCAAACACCATGAAACTCACCATTTCTGTAAGCCCTTATTTCGTTGGGTTTGCCATTTTCAAAATACACTATATAAGTACCTTCAGGTTTACCATTTTGAATATTTATTTCAACCTTCAAAAAACCGTTTGAAAACTTCTCTTTGTAAACACCGCTGTATAATGAAGTTTGATTTGCATCTGTAAAAAATAAGCCATCGGCTTGAACTACTTTGTCGTTTTGTGCAAATATTGAAAGTTGAAAGAAAAGAGACAGAATAAATAGAGATACTTTGTTCATTTTAGATTTGATTTAAATGTTTTTTAGAGATGCAAATTTACTATAATGTTGTTACATAAATATTCCGAAAGTGTTATTGTTTTGTTTAATTATTGAGAATATCTGTATTTTTGATATATTAGAATACAAAGAAGTGAAATTACGAATTACATTATGTGAAACCTTTCATATAGTGTTGAGAAACAATAAAATATTACTATTTTTGTTGAGTGTAATTGAATTAAAAAGGAGTTAGTTATAAAGTATCCGTTAAGAATTACTTTATAACTTGAATAATAAGAATCATGGATAGATTAGAGTTGGTACGGAAAGAAATTGATGAAATACTTTTGAATCAATCTGATGTTGAGTTAGGTCGCAGAGGTTATATCCATTTGTACGGTGTAGCTCAGAACTGTACTATTCTGGCTATTAAAAGAGGATTGGATATTGAATTGTGTGCTATAATGGGTATGTTGCACGATATTTATACTTACAAATACGGCTATGTAAAAGAACATGCTTTACTCGGTGTGCCTGAAGCTGAAAAGATTTTGCGTGGGCTGAATCTGTTTACAGAGGAAGAAATTGAAATTGTGAAATCTGCGATTACTAACCATAGCGATAAGAAAACAAAACACGATAAGTATAGTGAACTGCTAAAAGATGCAGACCTGCTTCAAAATTCGCTTTACAACACTACCTTTGAGATTAAACACATGAAAAGATTAAAGAAAGTATTCAAGAATTTTGGCATAAAAATAAAGTTGAAAAAAGTGAAAAATACGAAGCGAAAATTGGAATAAGAAATCTGGAATTCAGGGCAATAATACCAACAGTACATATAAAAAGACCCAAAGTCATTTTTATGTCTACTGTTGTTGATGCCGATTGTAAATTAAGGATACGGAAGGCATACAAACAAATAGGACTATAAGACGAAGTCGAAATTGGACTATATTGTTTGTGCAATCGGTATAACTTTAAATAGAAAAACGAAAACTATGAAACCGATTGTTGAAAATTACCATTCACTTATTAAAAAAATTAAGGAACTGGAGGATGATATAACTCCCGACAAGATTCATGACAAAAGAGTGATTCTACGGCGAATTTTCCCGATTCTTTCAGCTTACGGAATTAAACCATCCAAGCTAAAAAACGGGGAGAAAGCTTTCAAGCTTTATGGTAAACTTCGTGATATTCAGGTTCAGATTGAAAAACTGAAAATTGCAGAATTTATACCTTACTTAAATGAATACCTGTATTTTCTTAAAGATAAAGAATTGGAATTGCAAGAAAAAGTAAAGAAATTTTCGAAAAAGAAGAAAATAAAGTTCCCTCATCTTGATAAAAAACAAAAAGTAGATTATCCAAAAATCAAGGAGAAGGCTAATCTACAACTCAATAAACTTGTTGAAAGAATACAAATGGAGGCTGTTGACGATGTCGCCGAAATTCATGCATTGCGAATTGAGTTTAAAAAATTTCGCTATCTGGTTGAAGTGCTTGCATTAATTGAAAACATTGATGAAACAAAGATTGGAAAGCTAAAGGAATATCAGGATTTACTGGGCGAGATTCATGATTATGAAGTGTTGATAAGCGGAATTAAAAAGTTTTCAACGAAAAGTAAGCCCGAAGAAGAAATTGATGTAGATTGGTTGGAAGATTTACAAAACTCATTGATACAAACTTTCGACAACGAAACCGAACAAATTGTGGAAGTTTGTAGGGATGTATTGCTCATTGACTCCACGTATAAAACAGAATAATAATCCAACATTTTAAAGTATATGGAAAAAAAAGAAAACTCCGATACGAATCGGTTTAAAATAACCAATGGAACTAAATTTTCATTGGCCGATTATCCTACCCTGGTGAAGAAAAAAGGATTGGAAAAGGGAGAAGGCGAATTGCTGATTCAGAAAGATATAGAAGAACTCGCAGCACTACAGGATGTGCTGTATGCCCAAAACCGACATGCCGTATTAATTGTTATTCAAGCTATGGATGCTGCCGGAAAGGATGGTACTATCAAGCATATTATGTCGGGCGTAAATCCGGCAGGTGTTAAGGTCAGCAGTTTTAAATCGCCTTCGACGAATGAATTGAATCATGATTATTTCTGGCGACATTATTTGGCATTACCCGGAAAAGGTGAAATTGGTATATTCAACCGTTCGCATTATGAAAATGTGCTGGTTACCAAAGTGCATCCGGAGTATATTCTCGACGAGAAACACAGCCACATAAAATCACTGAAAGATATTGACAAATCGTTTTGGGAAGACCGGTACAAACAAATCTGTCGGTTTGAGAAAAATCTGGTAGAAAATGACACCCTAATTTTGAAGTTCTTTCTGAATGTCTCGAAAGATGTACAAAAGAAACGGTTTCTTGACCGGATTGAAGATCCGAATAAAAACTGGAAGTTTACATCAGCCGATTTAAAGGAACGGGCATTTTGGAATGACTATCAGTCGGCCTATGAAGATGCTATAACAAATACTGCATCCAAATCAGCTCCATGGTTTGTTATTCCTGCCGACGAAAAATGGTACACCCGCTATTTGGTTGGAAATATAATTTGTGCAGAACTGAAGAAACTTGATTTAAAATATCCTGTCATTTCGGATACTGAAAGAGCTGCTTTAGTCAAAGCAAAAACGGCTTTGCTGAGTGAGTAAAAAAAAGAGACTGAACTTTGATTTTAAAATTTTGTAATATTCTCGCAAACTACTCTTCACATACGGGCAATTCATCCCGATTTCGGGATATCGGGACGGACTTGAGACAATCCCGTGCTACATTTTCTTATCCCGTTTTTCCTGTATTTATCCCTCAAAACGGAGAACAATCCCTTCCGACTTTATTACTTCAAAAAGACAAAATATATTTGCATTGTCAACAAGCAATATGCTGTGATTTATCAACTATAAACCAATAAAAAAAGAAAGGAGACCAATTATGTCAGACCGTTCAAGAATGCAAGAGGCACAGATGATTTTAGTAATTATCTGAACACAACCAACGTGTATTTGAGTGAAAGTACACCCACTTATGCTGTGCGTTTGGGACTAACTGATTCGGACACAAACTACTGGAAAGGATTACTTACCCAATGGAATGAATTGTATCCGCAATACAAGGATAAGATTTATTCGCGCACGGAGGATATTCGCAATCAGTTACTCAACCTGATTAATGATGCTGTAGATTTTGATTAGCGCAATAGTTTTCTGGACCGAATTGCCTCGTCGCAAAATGTAAATGTAACCGATTTGGGTGTATTTAATATTCGCAAAGCAATTTTACAAAAAACCAGTCGTTTTATTCCCCAACGCCCTATTCAGGAGCCGGTTACTGTGACTGTACAGCAACTGGGTGGAGATTCCATGTCGGTGAAATGCTATAGCAGTAACGGTCAGCGACCCTGTATTTATAATAATGCAAACTGTGTTTAGTATGCGTATATGATTGGTGATACTGCACCTACTTCGCTCAACGCACCGAAACTCAGCAAAAATCTGTCTACCAAATCAACCTTTGTATTGAGTCTTGATTCGGAAAATCAGGCCAAAAACCTGTATATCTATTTCAGATGGTTCAACACCAAACATCCCGAAATAGCCGGGTCGTGGTGCAACCCCCAAACTTATGTGATTATTTAAAAGAATCGCAATAAATGCTTCAATACCTAATACACAACCGTTCTCGGTCGTTTTGAGCGACCGGGGGCGATATGCTGAAAATTAAATACTAAACAAATTTCAGGACGAAATCAAATAACTTCAATCGGAACTACAGTGCTGATTCCATTCTGAATGTCGAAAGCTTTCAGAACAGGTATTTCAGCAGCCAAGGAAACAAACAAATACAAGATATTCGGATCGTAAGCCAACCGGATATCTTCAATGGATGGTCGCGAAGGCGTTTCGGGATGACTGTGATAGTTAGCTATAATGCTTAAGCCCTCTGATCGAGCCGAACGGAATACCTGAAACTGCTCAGCTGGGTCAAACGAAAAATGTTCCGGACTATGGTCGATATTAGTTAGTGCATGCTGCTTTACAACCTCACCCACTTTACCCACCAATAATCCACAGGCTTCGTTAGGCAGTTCGGCATAAGCCTGAGCCACAATTGCATCGTAAACATGTGCCGGAATGCGTATCATTTCTGAATGACTACTTTATGAGTTCCTTTCACTTCGGCTTCGGTTATAGAAAGTACCGTAAATCCCTGTTCTGTCGAGCTGCGAGGTACATTTTCCAGCGGTTCACCTTCGGTAAGCAACACCTCAAGTGTATCACCCGATTTCAGTTTCGATAATTCTATTTTTGTCTTTACAAAAGTCATCGGACAATGTTCTTTTGTGATATCTAATGTGTAGTTTGCCATATTCTTAGCCCCTTAAATTCCCCAAAGGGGAACTTTTATTTAGTATTGTTTTGTAATTATTATTTTGATAAATAAGCCTCTTTATTCCCCCTTTGGGGGTTAGGGGGCTTTATATAAAGAGGGTTTGTCCTCCCTCAGCTATTTTAAGGAAAGTAGCTACACCAAGCACTTCTTTTACTTCCGGAATTAAATCGGATTTCTGAATACCGAGAATATGCATGGCCATTTCGCAGGCATAGAAGTTTACATTAAGCACTTTCGCTGCTTCAACCAGTTCTTCAAGAGTTGCTACGTTGTTTTTGCGCATCAGGTAACGGAAAATCTTAGGGCTGATACCACCAAAATTCAATCGACTTACCGGAGCACTTTTCAGACCACCCATAAATACGCCGAATACCTTCGGTAAAAATCCTTTACCAACCGGGCTACGACCCTGCTTGATTTTAATGCCATCCAATCCCCAAAAGGTGAAGAATAAGTTTACTTCGTAACCAACGGCTGCAGCACCGGTAGCTAAGGTGAAAACTGCTACGAGTTTATCAAAATCGCCACTGAAACCAATTAAAGAAAGTTTTTTTTGTTCCATAATGAAAGCCCCCTATATCCCCCCAAGGGGGGACTCTTAGTTAGAATTGTTTAAAATGATTATATCTGTTTTTAGAGAAAAAGTCTTTAAGTCCCCCTTTGGGGGGATTTAGGGGGCTTTTCTTTCAATATCGCATACTGCCTGTTCGTAATCAACCAGTCCTGTTACGGTTGGGTTACTTCCGCAAACCGGACAGTTATTGTTGTGTTTGGTTTTTACAGTTCTGAATTCCATTGTTTTGGCGTTGAACGTAAGCAAACGGTTAGTCAGCAAATCGCCCACTCCGGTCAGGTATTTCAAAACCTCAGCAGCCTGAATAGTTCCCAGCATACCGGCAATTGCACCCAACACTCCTGCTTGCGAACAGGTGGGAACGGCATTGGGTGGGGGAGGCGAGTGGAACAAACAGCGATAACAGGCGGAGCCGGGCACATAAGTCAGTGTCTGTCCATCGAAACGCAGAATGCCACCATGTGAGAATGGTTTTTTTGCAATAACACAGGCATCATTTATCAGGAATTTAACAGGGAAATTATCCGTTCCGTCTACCACAAAATCGTAATCCTGTATTATTTCCAACGCATTTTCGGCTGTTAATAATTTCTGATATGTAATCACTTTTACATCCGCATTAATCAGGTTGATTTTCTCCTTAGCTGAGATAACTTTGGGTTTATTCACATCGGGTGTAAAGTGAATAACCTGACGTTGCAGATTGCTTAAATCCACCACATCACCATCAATAACTCCAATGGTCCCAACGCCGGCAGCAGCCAGATATAATGCAATAGGTGCTCCAAGTCCACCTGCACCCACTATCAGCACTTTGCCGTTGTTTATCTTCTCTTGTCCTTCCACTCCTACGTCCTGCAGCAAGATATGGCGACTGTATCGTTGTATTTGATCTTCTGTAAAATCCATGATTCGTTTGATTTACGATTTTAAAATTTACGATTTACAATTGCATTAAACTGATTCTTAGTATTTCGATTTTTCAATCGTCAATTGTAAATCGATAAATTGTAAATTAAATTGAGCCTCCGCCCATAAAATAAAGGAAATCCAGTTCATCACCTTCCGAAACCTGTGTGCTGTCAAATTCATCGCGGTTTACAAACTGTCCGTTTAATTGGATAGAAACCATTTCAGGTTGTGCAACGTCATTTAATTTTATCAGATTTGTGATAGAGATAGGTGCTGCAACTTCCTGTGCTTTTCCGTTTACTGAAATTTTACTCATAATGCTTTGATATGTAAAAAAATGCTTTATAATTCTATAAATAATTAGGATACAAAGATCGGTACAACCAACTAATACCGAAATACCACTAGTCAGGCATTTTATATACCCTTAATATGGTATAGTTATGCCAACTAAAAAATAAATTGTGTACTAGAAATTATGGCTTCAGCAAAATTAGTAATCGTGGAAAACAATTCCAGATTGATAACTTAAACGAAGCATTAGTCTTGTCAATGAGGATATTTGTTTTTGAGAAATGAAGGTAGGTATCTGGTGTAAACGCATAAGTGCAATTAACCATATTACGATTTAGTCTATAAGAATCAAATCAGTGATACTCAATACTCAATAAAGCAAAGCTATCATTTCTTTGAAAAGAAAAGAAGCCAGTAATTTTTTGTGAGTTACATTAAATTAAGGAACTCAAAGTCCCATTCTAAAAAGTGGAGATTTCAATGTATTTTCGTTAAATCATAAGGAGTTTCCTGATATACAAAGTAGTTTAGCCAGTTGGTAAACATTAGGTTGGCATGACTCCGCCAGCGAACCAATGGGTCGTTGTTAGGGTCGTTTTTCAAGTAATAATTTTGAGGAAGATTGATAGGTAAACCTTTTGCCAAATCACGTTTATATTCAGCGTCCAGGGTATTGGGAGAATATTCTGAGTGTCCGGTAACAAAAACTTCACGTCCATTACGAGCCATTACCATATATACACCGGCTTCTGAAGATTCAGAGAGCAACGTAAGTTCGGGGACACGTTGAATATCTTCAGCACGTACCTCGGTATGGCGACTGTGAGGTACAAAAAACACATCGTCAAAACCACGGAAAATCGGGTTATGAGGTTCGTATTTATTATGTTCAAAAACGCCAAACATTTTGGCATCGAGTGCATATTTCGGAATGCCGTAATAATGGTGAAGCCCGGCTTGAGCAGCCCAGCATATAAACAGCGTAGAAGTTACATGCTTTTTTGCCCAATCAAAAATTTTGGTGATTTCAGGCCAATAAGTCACTTCTTCAAATTCGAGAAGTTCCACCGGAGCTCCGGTAATAATCATGCCGTCATAATTGCTTTTACTAATCTCGTCAAAAGTTTTGTAAAAAGTCATCAAATGCTCAATCGGCGTGTTTTTAGATGTATGACTTTCCATGTGCAAAAAATCTATTTCAATCTGCAAGGGCGAATTGGACAACAAGCGGATTAAATCTGTTTCGGTAGTGATTTTAATCGGCATTAGATTCAAAATCACGATTTTAAGTGGACGAATCTCCTGACTCGATGCACGCTCAGAATCCATTACAAATATATTTTCTTCGCGCAGTACATCCACTGCAGGCAAGGTTATGGGGATATTTAATGGCATTAGAAATCAATTAATAATTAATAATTCAAAATTAAGAATTACAAATAATAGGAGGTTTTTAAGTTTCCAAGTCTACCTGTTTACTTGTCTACTCATTTCCTATTAAAAATACTTCCTATAAATGTTCCAGTAAGCTGTAGTTCCAACAAAATCGGATAAAAACTCATCCAGTTTCACTTTAAGTTTTTTAGATTTAGTGTTTAGTAACCATACCTCTTGCTGAGTAAAACCCAAAGGGACAGAAACATCCAAATTTGGATATTGCTTTTTAAGTTTCAATGCAAATAGTTCATCGCAAATGCTGTATTTAATTTTGCCTTCTGAAACCAAACGAACTAACTGCTCAGAATTCAATCCTTTCATTTCTTCAAAATATATAGGGATTGCAATTTCATTCGACAAATGTTCCAATCTCTTTTTATGGGGTGAATTTCCAGCGATATAAATTGTGTCATTTCCTAATTGAACATGCTTTGATACCATCTTATATAACAAAGAATCAGGTTTTTGCTGTTGTACCAAAACTTGTCTTGAAGTAAAAATAGGGACTGTAAATGCAACTTCTTTTTTCCACTCTGTTGTCATCGGAACCAGCATTGCTATCAAATCATACTCGCCTTTTTTCAATTGCTCAATTCCGTTTCTCAAATCATTTTCTTCACTAATAACTAATTCCACACCCAAACTATCGGCAAATGCTTTAATAAGTTCGTATTGAAAACCTGAAACATTACCATTACTTTTCTGAAATCCTAAACTACTGTCTTCTGTGAGTACTGTTAGCCGACCTGCTTTCATTATTCCGGGCAAATCCTGCACTTTTTTATTCGTGCTGTAAATCAACACAATTGCTAAAATCAATACAGCAAAAGTCCCTGATATAATTCCAATCAGTATATTTTTTTTTAATTTCAAATATTTAAAGAAATTAAAAATTCGTTCTATCCCTTTTTTTATTTTAATCATAGAAATTCCATGAAATTCCAAATTTCAGATTCGCCTGATCGATAGGATAATTTGGCATTGAGAAATACGCACCTTTCATAAATGTCTGATTCAAGTGATAATACTCAATAAAAAATCGAACGCGTTTCAGGTGAAAATTCGCAAAAGCCGTCAATACAGGATAATTCCCTATTAAAGTAGATGTTTGATTATAAAACTGACCTATTGCCGGCATATAACCGGGAGCATAGTATGAAGAATGATATCGTGAATTCACTCCGAGTTGTAAACTCAATACCTTAAACCATAAATCTTTATAATATAAGCTGTTATATAAAGCTAAAGTTGGCAATGGCATAACCCCGGGCTGCGAACTAAGCTGATATACCACATTATTTTCTAAAACAAACCTCCCAACATGAAAATCCAGTTTCAGATTAGCCGACAGAATTTGCAAATTTCCTGTATATTGAGTCGGTAATGCTTCAGAATTAAAATAAATGGGGTTTGTTATATTTTCAACCGATACATTCAGAGCAAAAGAACGCGTTGGAATTGAGAAAGTTCCACCCACGTGCGTTCGGTAAATACTAGAAAAAGAATTATCCCATTTAAAATGATTGGATTCGTAATGTTGCATAAAGTATGATGGTTTATCACTTCTGACAAACCCGTTTGCAACCAATGAGATACTATCCTTCCATAGTTTAAAAAAACCTCCTACATCTGCTGCCAAGCGGAAATTGCCGGCTTTGTAACCCAAAAAGCTCAGTTCTCCGGTTATGTTGTATTTGAAATTATTTCCACGTTGTTTTGATAAAACTCCACCCACACGTGTGGTAGATTCCATTTGATAGTTAAGCAGCGAATCTTTCTTATAACTATAATTCTGAATTTCATTTTCAATAAAAGCTGTCAATCCAAAATTCAGCCATTTATTAAATTCTTCTGCCATATTCAACGAAAAAGTATTACTAAGTGTCTGAACAGCAGCAGTATCATTTGTCTGAGTCAAAGAATACAAATTGGGGTTCTTATAAAATGTTTTTTCAACCGAATTTTCGTAATATCGTTTTCGGCTTTCGTCGTATTTGAGGGTATGTCCAAATCTGGTTACAGGCACGTATTCAATTTTAACCGAGTCATCATTCACTTTTGTTTTTCGTTCAAAACCAATACTATACTGGTGATTATAGAAAAACTGAGTTTGTTTAAAATTTGAATAACCATTAATATTGACATCAAATTCAATGGGTAAACTCCCCACTGTAGGTGAAGTAATATCTGTCGTATTTTTTATCCCACCATTTTCATGATTGCTCATATCGTTGGTCGAAATTACTGCTGTTGCTGAATAGTGCTTACCCTGAAAACTACCGAAAAGTGAACCCGCAAATCGCTGAATACCCTGATTACTATATTCTCCTGGAGCATAAATATAATCCAACGTTGTTCCAAAATTAAAATTTTTCTTCGGATTGGCTGTAAATAAAAACTTTACATGATCCTCATCTCTGTGTAGCGAACCACCTGTATTATAGTCAAGATTACTGTATGGCGTTTTCGAATTATAGAACGTAGCACGGTCAACATTCATCAGATAAGGAAAATACGCATTGGCAAATATAAAATCGGTGTTTTCAGGCCGATCGGCATAAATTTTAGATTGAATTGGGGAGCCTAAATTTCCATTATAGGAATTTGCAATACTGAATCGATCGATTGGATTTGAATTGATGTAATTGAGCGGAATTGTGTCAACCGGAATTGAATCGACGGTTGCAAATCTATCAGTTATTCGCCAGGTTTTTACAAATCTGTAATTTGGGGGAACCTGGGCATAAGCTGCACTGAATACCACAAACAACAAAACTAAAACTGAATTTACTTTCACCGAAAAATACATTTTTATAACTTTACAACTCATCAACACCTCATTATAAGGCACTTCCATAGCGTGCGCAAAGATACAAAAATTTATCATTGAAGTCGAAAAACGAGACGTTATAAAAACAAAACGAAAAACTACTGTTTAATTGAAATACTGCATATATTTTTTATATTTATAGAAAAAATTTTATCAAAATAGTTGATTATAACAAATAAAAGCTTTAAACTTGCATTCAAATCTAATCGTCAAATTTTTATCCTACAATACCATTATATTTGTTTAAATTACAAGATAAATAGTTAATGTGCGTTCTGTTTTTGACATAATGATACATAGACTTTAATTTCTACTAGATTATAAATCCTTATTAATCAAATTTCTAAATTAATCTGATATGAATATTGAAAAACTGATGCAATTGCTTGAAGCGAAACATCCAAGCGAAACCGAATACTTACAGGCAGTACGCGAGGTGTTGAGCACTATCGAAGATGCTTACAATGACCATCCTGAGTTTGAAAAAGCTAAAATTGCCGAGCGTCTTGTTGAGCCTGATCGTATTTTTACATTTAAAGTGCCTTGGGTAGACGACCGTGGCGATGTACAGGTAAACCTCGGTTATCGTGTTCAGTTCAACAATGCCATTGGTCCTTACAAAGGTGGCTTACGTTTTCACCCGTCAGTCAATCTTTCCATTCTTAAGTTTTTAGGATTCGAGCAAATCTTCAAAAATGCACTTACCACACTTCCGATGGGCGGTGGAAAAGGTGGCTCTGACTTTAATCCAAAAGGAAAGTCGGATGGAGAAGTGATGCGTTTTTGTCAGGCATTTATGACTGAGTTGTGGCGATACATTGGCCCCGAGACCGATGTTCCTGCTGGAGATATAGGCGTTGGTGGTCGCGAAGTAGGCTACCTCTATGGTATGTACCGCAAATTGGCACACGAAAATACCGGTGTGTTAACAGGGAAAAATCTTGAATTCGGTGGTTCGCTCATACGTCCCGAAGCCACCGGATTTGGAGGTTTGTATTTTGTAAAACAAATGCTTGAGACAGCTGGAATGAGCATTAAAGATAAAACCATTGCCATTTCGGGTTTTGGAAATGTGGCATGGGGGGCAGCACTTAAAGCTACAGAAATGGGTGCAAAAGTAGTAACCATTTCAGGTCCTGATGGTTATATTTATGATGAAGCTGGTATTTCGGGTGAAAAAATTGATTATATGCTCGAACTTCGTGCTACATGCAATGATATAGTGTCGCCTTATGCAGAAAAATTTGGTGCAAAATTCGTTCCCGATAAACGCCCGTGGGAACAGAAAGTTGATATTGCTTTGCCTTGTGCTACTCAAAATGAATTGAATGAAGAAGATGCACAATTACTTATAAAGAATGGAGTGATGTGTGTTGCTGAAATATCTAACATGGGTTGTACTCCTGAAGCAATAGAGCTTTTTATTTATCATAAAATTATGTATGGTCCGGGTAAAGCAGTAAATGCAGGTGGAGTAGCTACATCTGGACTTGAAATGACTCAAAATGCCATGCATATTTCGTGGCCAGCCGAAGAAGTTGATGCAAGATTACATCTGATAATGAGCGAAATTCATGCTCAATGTCTGAAGTATGGCCGCGAATCTGATGGTTACATTAATTATATGAAAGGTGCAAATATTGCAGGATTCTTAAAGGTAGCAAAAGCTATGATAGCTCAAGGGGTGATTTAGTTAATTATTTCAAACTCAATTGAAAGGAGATAATTCGGTAAGAGGATTATCTCTTTTCCGTTTAATAAGAGCCCTTACGTTACAGTCAAAAAAGTCGTATCTTTGTGCTCAGAAATTATTAAACCTAACAGCCATGATTACCCAGCTAAATCAACATAAAACTATACGTAAATATACTAATCAATCTATCAAACCTGAACTGTTGAATGAATTGCTCGAAACTGCCTGTCGTGCTTCAAATACCGGAAACATGCAAGCTTATAGTGTTATTGTTACTACGAATTCTGATATAAAAAAACAATTAGCTCCAGCTCATTTCAATCAATCAATGGTAGTACAAGCACCGGCAGTTTTGACATTTTGTGCAGATTTCAACCGCTTCAGTCAATGGTGCGAACTTCGGGATGCAGAGCCCGGTTATGATAATTTTCAATCGTTTATGGCTTCAGCTATTGATGCTATGATAGTTGCTCAAACATTTTGTGTCGCTGCAGAAAGTGTTGGATTAGGAATTTGCTATTTGGGTACAACAACATATAATGCTCAGGAGATAATTGAGACACTGAAATTACCCAAACTAGTTGTTCCGGTTACCACTATCACTGTTGGCTATTCGGCCGATATACCCGACCTTACAGACCGCTTGCTTCTTGAAGCTATAGTACATTACGACACGTATGACGACTTCAATACAGAAACTATCAATAATCTTTATTCAGAAAAAGAAAATAATGAATTTTACAAACAATTTGTAGCCGAAAATAATAAAGAAACACTTGCTCAGGTATTTACCGATATACGATATACTAAAAAGAATAACGAATTCTTTTCCGAAAAATTTCTGGAAGCTTTGAGGATGCAAGGATTTTTGAAGTAAGAAAAGTAATTAACCTGTATAATTTCAAATATTAACAAGTTAATTACTTCAATTTTCAGGAATATAAATCAATGTCGTTTAGTTTAATATTAAAAAAAATAAGGGGAAGTCAAAATAGTATATTCTCTCTACTAATGGTTAATAATCAAAACAAATCAGGTATTTAAACGCTTAGTAGATATTATTCAACAAGCAAAATACCCTTATTACCTTATTTGAATTATCCTGAAATTTGAAATTCCTTATCTAAACAACATTGGAATATAAATGATAATACCGGTACTATTTAATTATTAGAATCTGTAACGAATAGCTGCACAGATATTGTCTGCTACAATTGCTACAGGAGGAATAAGATAAATACAGGGTTTTAAATCAATTGAAATCTGTAACGGAAATTCGAAATCATATTCCAGTCCAATTTGTCCAACAATTCCTAAATTAATGCCTTTAGGATTTGAATTATACGTATAATATCCTAAACTTACTCCTCCACCATAATATAAATAAAATCCGTCTTCAAATTCAGGTAAGGGCTTAACCCACTGATAAATGCCATTAACACCAAAACCGGCAGAGTTTAATCCCAAATCAAGTTCTACACGATTATTTTTATATGGTTGTTGGTACGTAACTTCTGCACCATAGCCACCTAAATTTCCAAAACGCAAACCTATTGCTTTCTTCTGAACCTGAGCATTTGACAAACTTGTAATTCCTGCAAATAGTACAATTGACAATAAAACTTTTTTCATAACTTATTTTTTTAGTATTGAATTTATTTTAAAATTTCATTTTGCAAAATTAATAAAAGAAATAAGTAATCACATTAGTTTTGAGGAAAAAACTGAATCAAATACCGAAATATTAATTATTTATATTCCTGAAATTAATTATCTTTGCAGACAATTGAATTTTAAGTAATTATTATATGAAGAAGCTGGTCTTTGCTACCAACAACACTCATAAGCTTGCTGAAGCAAAAGCAATTCTGGAACCTGAATTTCAAATTGTGAGTTTATCAGAGCTGAATTTCCACGAAGACATTGATGAAACAGCCCACACACTGGAAGGCAATGCTTTAATTAAAGCAGAATATATTCATTCTAAGTTTGGGTTAGATTGTTTTGCAGATGATACCGGACTCGAAATAGAAGCACTAAATGGTGCGCCAGGTGTTTTATCGGCCAGATATGCCGGTGAAAATCATGATGCTCAGAGAAACATGGCAAAAGTATTGGACTTATTGGGTGAGTCAATAAATAGGGAAGCATGTTTCCGTACTGTAATTGCTTTAATTCAAGGCGATAAATCAAGTTTTTTTGAAGGGAAAATAGAAGGGAGTATCAGTATGAAACCTTCAGGTAAAAGTGGCTTTGGATATGATCCTATTTTTATTCCAGATGGTTATTATTCGAGTTTTGCTGAATTAAGCAGCAACGAAAAAAACACAATAAGTCACAGAGCATTAGCGTTGCAAAAACTAACAAATTATCTCAATCAGAAAACTTGATGTACATTTGCTGTAAAATCAGTTGATTTATTAAATTTGAAATGGAAAAAATGAAATAAAACGAATAATTTTGAGTTTAAATATCTGATTTAGGTTTATGTAATTTAATTCAAAGATTAAAATTAAGTTCCGATATGAAAAAAATTATAATAATAGTTGGTATTCTAATTAGTTTTACAAATCTATCTTCTTTTGCTCAAGTAGCAATGGGAAAATGGCGTACTCATTTTGCATACAACAATGTTTCTCAAATAGCTCAATCTGACAATAAAATTTTTGCAGTTAGTGAAGGTGCATTATACTCGCTTGATAAACAAGATGGTGGAATGGAATTTTACAGCAAAATAAATGGTTTAAATGGATCAAGTATTTCCAGAATTGAATATGACAATGTAAACAAGAAATTACTTATCATTTATTCTAACGGAAATATTGATATAATGACAGATGGTGGAATCATCAATATTCCTGATCTATTTAATAAACAGATGAGCTCCAGTAAAGATATTAATCATATTTTATTTTATCAAAATAAGGCTTATCTTTCTTGTAATTTCGGCATTCTTGTATTAAATATGCAAAAAAATGAAGTTTCAGATACTTATTTTATTGGTCCAAACGCCAGTGAAGTAAAAGTATTAAATACCGCCGTACATAATGGGATTATTTATGCTTTGACTGCCTCTACCACTTTGACTGCCTCTACCATATTTCAGGCATCTGTAAACGAGAGTCACTTAGTGAATTATGAATATTGGTCTACGCTAACATCAGGCTTACCCGGAAGCGGTGATTTCCAGAAAATTAGTTCCTTTAATGGTAACTTAATTCTGCAACGCGGAAACAAATTGTATAAAATGGGAATTGATAATATTTGGAAGAGCGTTCTACCAAGTGTGAATGTTACTTATATGAATGTCTCCGGCAAAACACTAAATGCCTTTGATGGAACTTCAGCTTATTTGACTGATTATTCATTTAGTACAAAAACAATAAGTTCAATAGGTTCAATTTCGGATGCTGAATGTGACTCTATAAACAATACATATTATTTTGCAGCAAATGCCTTGGGAGTGATTTCTTACACCGACAATGGAACAAATGCAGCAGGTATAACTTATTATAAACCTGCAGGTCCTGCTATGAATATGCCCTGGAGTATGACTTTCTCCGGCAATAAATTGTTTGTCGTACCGGGTAGTAGATGGGCTAAATTTGAGTTAAGACCTGGTTTTATAATGATGTATGAAAATAATAAATGGACTAACATTTCTAATATCCCTATTGAGGCAAAAACAGGACAGATTTTAAGAGATTTAATGTCTGTTGCGGTTGATTCGTTGGATAATAAACATTTTTTCGCTGCAAGTGCAAGTAGCGGACTATATGAATTCCGGAATAATGAGTTTGTAAAATACTATAATTTTACAAATAGTACAATTGAAAATTTATTTGGAAGTTACCAGTATCAAATGTTGGATGGTACTGTATTTGATAAATCAGGAAATCTTTGGATTGTTAATTGTTTTGTGGGAAATGGTATAAAAGTAATGTTAGCCGATAGTACATGGACTCAATTAACATACCCGGGTGTTTCTTCTAAATCAAATTTAGGTAAGATTCTCATCTCTAAAACTAATCCTAATCAGAAATGGGTTTTATCACAGCGATTTACACCGGGTGTTTGCATTTTTGATGACAATGGCACAATCAAAGATCAATCAGATGACAAATCTGTTTTTATTACAGGTTTTGTTTATCCTGAAATTGACAGTAACGGTCTTACAAAATTAGTCACTGTATATCCAAGTTCAGTTTTCTCTATTGCACAGGATTTAAATGGAGTTATATGGGTTGGAACAGACATTGGGCCGTTTCTTTTTAATAACTTATCAAACGTTTATAACGCAGATTATACCTGTTCTCGTGTGAAAATTCCGAGAAATGACAGTACAAATTTGGCGGACTATTTATTGGTAAACGAATATATTCAGGCAATAGCAATTGATGGAGCGAACAGAAAGTGGATTGGCACAAAATCATCCGGAGTTTATCTGATGTCGGAAAATGGACAGCAAACTATCAAACATTTTACTGTTACAAACAGTCCTCTTCTATCGAATAATGTAATGTCACTGGCAATAAATCCAAAATCAGGTGAGGTGTTTTTTGGAACTGATCAAGGTATTGTTTCTTATCAAAGCGATGCGAGTGAAGCTGGAAGTACTTTTGGGAATGTTTATGCCTATCCAAATCCTGTTCGACAAGGCTATAACGGTGTTATAACAATTACTGGTCTGGTTTCAAACACTCAGGTAAAAATAACTGATATTAATGGAAATCTGGTGTGTGAAACTATATCGAATGGAAGTTTGGCTATTTGGGACGGTAAAGATAGCCATGGACAAAAAGTCAGCACCGGCATTTATATGGCAATTTGCGTAAATGCTGATGGTACCCAGAATTCTGTTACAAAAATACTTGTTATCAACTAAAGGACTTTTCGGGATTATGATACTGTTGTTCTTCTGTTTCAAAATTAATCAATGAGACAAAACAATTTTGATTTTCTCAGATTCTTTTTTGCTTTTGTTGTAGTAATTGGTCATCTGATAATAATCTCTCAAATCAATTCTTTTCAATTTTTAACACCATTCTTCAGCACCTATATTTCTGTAACAGCTTTTTTTTGTATTAGCGGGTTTCTTATTTCGCAAAGTTATCTCAAGTCCAAATCTTTAAAATCATATTTTCAAAAACGGGCAGCACGTTTATTACCCGCTTATATTTTAGTTATATTATTAAGCGGATTATTTCTATCATTTGTGAGCAGATATTCATTTATGGAATACTTCACACATCCACAACTTTTAAAATTCTTTTGCTCAAACTTTAGCTTTTTGAATTTTATACAACCTTGTCTGCCAGGAGTTTTTTTGGAAGAAGGAATCAATTGCGATGTAAATGGTGCATTATGGACTTTAAAGGTGGAGATTAGTTTTTACCTGTCAATACCCATAATTCTCTATATTATTGAGAAAACGAAACGGAAATACATACTTTTAATTATCCTATATTTACTATCGGTTATTTTTAAAAATTCGTTTGAGCTACTATATCTTCATACTCATAATAGCAGCTACAATATAATAGCAAGACAGCTCCCCGGGTTTTTATCGTATTTTGTAAGTGGAATTGGAATATATTATTACTTTAATTTTTTCTCAAAAAACAAAATTTGGTTTATTGTACTTGGTTTAGTTATTCTCTTGATTGAGAAGAAATTAGAATTTGAGATATTAACTCCATTTGCACTAGCAGCAGTTGTTTTCACTATTGCCTTCAGTTTTAAAAGTCTAAATTCATTTGGAAAATATGGTGATGTTTCCTATGGAATATATATTTTTCATTATCCAATAATTAAAACGGTAAAAAGTTTGGGTTTTTTTGAAAATTATAATCCAGTCATAGTATCTATTTTCCTCATTTTTATTATCTTATTGACTGGATTTATTTCATGGCATTTTGTCGAGAAGCGTTTTATAAAAATTAGTCATTCTGCAAGGTAACATACTATGAATCATATATTAGAGAAAAAATATGCATTTCAGGCATTATATATCTTTTTCTTCCTGTTTATTAATGGGCTATTTATTCTCAAATATATTGGAAGAACTAACTTTAACCCAATTTTGGTTTTCCTCCTATATGTAATAGTTTGCATTGGTGTAATTTTAATTAATAATAGATTATTAATTAAATCTTCAGAAAAGACATTGAAGATTTTATATTATCTAATTACCGCAACCATAATTCTTCTAATTTCTGCGCTATTAATCCGCATAAATCCTCTAACATTACAAGTTGATCGTTGGTCAGCTATTCACAACTTTCTTACTTACTTATTTTCAGGACAATATCCATATTCAGCACGCACTCATTTAGGAGGATATGGCTCTCCATTCCCTGCCTGGCAGTTTTTTCACATACCATTTTTCTTGATTGGAAACATCGCATTAGCTATGATTTTTTGTATTATTTTGCTAAGTATTGTTTTGGTATGGTACTCAAAATCATACAAAAAACCCATTACATATTTGTCACTAATCTTTATTTCTCCTGCTTTCTGGTACGAAGCAGCAGTGAGGAGTGATTTACTTTATAATTTTATTCTATGTTTCCTGACAATTTTATATGTCAACAAAAAGGGCATAAAGATTTCTACCAAACCTATTCTGACCGGAATTATTTGCGGAGTTTTTCTCTCAACCAGACTATCGGTTATCATTCCCTTATCCATTTATTTATTTTCTGATTTTTTAAAATCAACCCCAAAACAAAAAATCTATTTTTCATTATATGCAATTTCAATTTTTATTGTTACATTTTTACCATTTATTTTCTGGGATTTTAATTCTTTGTTCTTCTTTAAATACAATCCTTTTGTGCTACAATCCAGACAAGGATCAGTTTCTGTTATGATATTGATTGCTATTTTAGGCATTTATTTTTCAATGCGGTGGAAAAGTGACATT
Source organism: Paludibacter sp. (assembly GCA_037134195.1). Classification (GTDB taxonomy): domain Bacteria; phylum Bacteroidota; class Bacteroidia; order Bacteroidales; family Paludibacteraceae; genus Paludibacter. Next base: position 81,449 of record JBAXMR010000001.1, read on the forward strand.
TACCAATATTGTAACTATGTTACTATTACATTGGTTGCGTTAGTTTTGCTAACATTTTCGTATAACATGATTATAGATCATTTTGTGAACGGGCTATTTAGTTCAGCTTATGATATTACTTATTTTAATATGTCCATTCCGTTTTTGATATATAGCCTTGTTAATAAACCAAGCAATTCAAATTATGAAACGAGTAACTTCTGATTATAATTTTCATGTCCTTCCTGAAAATTTGAATTATGCATAATATGTTTTGAGAGGATTTCAGAACGAATTTGAAATTTAAGAATACGGTGTCTACGGTGTTTGACGGACTGAGGGTGGAATTTGTACTGCATTGTTTGCGGGCAGAAAGATTGCTTAAGCAAGCTGGAAAGAAGTAGAATTAATGGTACGTATTTCGAGAAAGTAAGTGATAAACTCGTACTCAAAATAGCTCTTACTGAAAAATGAAAAGCTGGATTAAAGGCTTGTGGAAATATTTAAGAGTATTCTATTTACCTGTCAAAATATCTAATGAATAATCTGGATTGAAACAAGTGTGTGGTATAAGTTACTATTTGTTGTAACACTAAGATATTATTTCTACATTTGTAGAAATAATCAAGCTTAAACACACGAATGGAACGAATTTCGTCGTTTACCGAACTAACTGCCCACCTCACAGAATTGAATAGCCGTAAACGTATGGCTGTTGCAAATGCCGTGGATGAACATACGCTCGATGCAGTTCTTCAGGCAGTAGAAATGGGTATGATTGAAGCTTTTTTGATTGGTGATGTTGCATCCATCGAATCTCCACATTTATTTGAAGAACATTCGCTCTCACCTTACGTTCATATCATAGATGTTCCCGAAGTAAAAGCTGCTGCTGTTGAAGCTGTTCGAATGGTAAAGGAGGGTGAAGCTGATATTCTGATGAAAGGTTTGGTAAATACAGATGTGCTATTGCGAGCAATTCTCGACAAGGAAAAAGGCATTCTGAAACCAGGAACAGTCATGACTTACAATGCCGCAATGGAAATTCCCAATTATCGCAAACTGATATTCTTCAGCGATCCGGTGGTTATTCCTTCCCCAAGTCTCGTGCAGCGAATAGCCATGATAAAATATGCTATACAAACAGCTTACAAATTCGGATTGCCTTACCCAAAAATAGCACTGATTCACGCAACCGAGATTGCCAACCCCAAAATTCATTATATGCAAGATTATCTGGATATAATGCAGCTGTGGCGTGAAGGTGAATTTGGCGATGTAATAATGGATGGTCCGTTGGATATTTTTCTGGCTTTGGATGCCGAGCGTGGAAGCATAAAAAACGTACCAAGTCCGGTATTAGGTGATGCAGATATTCTGATTTTCCCTAACTTTGAATGTGCCAATACGTTCTATAAAGGGCTGGCACTTTTTGCCGGTGCTCAAATGGGCGGTTTGCTTCAGGGAACTGACAATCCGGTTGTTTTGACTTCACGCAGTGAAAGTACCCAATCCAAGTTTTATAGTATTGCTATGGCTTGTTTGATGTCTTAAAATACTTTTATTGTTTCAATAAAAGATTATTCGTATTTATTTCATTGTTTGGAAATGGATAAATATAGTTTTGTGACGATGGTGATACTGCTCCGACTTGCATTGAACTGCTCCCTTTAGCAGGAATTGTTTGCAAGGTCCGTAATAAGTCGTTTGAACGAAATCCTTCGCCCAGTAATTCAATTCTACGTTCTTTCTGAATTGTATTAACTAATGCTTCTTTCGTTGCAATATCACTATTTGCAAACACATAATTCTTATCGGAACGGCCATGAACTGCTTTTAATAACTCTTGCGCCAGGTTTAGATTACCTAATTGAGCTGCCGCTTCAGCATAGTTCAGGAGAATTTCAGCATATCGAATAACAGGAATGAAATCTGTATAAAGAGTTGTTTTAGCATATTTGTTTAAATAATACTTGCCTAATGAACTACGTAAAAACTGCCTGCGCACATCCTGACTTCCCCATTGTGAATCGCCCAAAATACCTGACGAGTTCAGATAATACTCGGAGTTTGTATTATAAACCCAGCCAATTGCCTGCTGCCCCGAATATGAATCAGCTGCTGTCATAGGTAGTGAAAATATTGATTCTGTGGTTGTATAATTCGACGAAAATATAGTCAGAATATCTTGCAACTGGTGTTTTACACCAGTAGTTGAGATAAATGGATTATTGTTTTGAGGTACAATTTTGTGAGCTTCGGCAATAAGGTTTGCATAATCACACATATTCAAAAAGACTCTGGTTTTTAATGCAATTGCAGTATTACGGTGAGCTCGGGTAGTATTGAGTAAGTCTGTAGAATAAATCAGCGGAAGATTTACTTCGGCATAATCTAGATCAGCCAAAATTTGGTTATAAATGTCAGCAACCGTACTACAAGCAAGGTTATTATTTGCTAATGATGTTTCAGCTTGCAAACGAAGGGGTATAGCTTTTGATTTCCCCTGATTTTCTGAATAAGGTCGGGCATAAATAGTTAGCAGACTGAAATAAGACAATGCACGAACAAATCTTGCCTCGGCTATATAATTATTTTTCACAGAATCTGAAATTATTCCAACAGTCTTGGTTAACCCATCAATAAGGATATTTGTATTATTGATAGTAGTATATGCAGCTGACCATAGATTATTTACATCTATATCACCTGAAGTAGTAGCATTACGCCAACTTATGTAACCAGTAATAGGATTGGCTGTTACATTAATAAACTCTTCAGCTCTCACATCCATTAATAGCAGCTCTTTTTCACCATAAAAATCAGCATTTTTCAGTGCTTTATACATCCCATTTACCTGCCCTAAAATACGTGCAGGGGTATCAAAAACCACATCTGAATTGATTGTTGTTTTTGGAGAAGTGCTCAAAAAATCATCACATGAAACCAGAGCTATTACTATCAGTCCAAGAAGCAGGATATTACTTAGCATTCGTTTTTTCAATCTCATATTCACGCTATACTAAAGTGACACATTTTAAATTTCAATATTCACACCAAAAGTAAATGTACGTCCGAGCCCCACTGAGTTTTTTTCAACCCCGGGAGTAAGGTTTGAATTTCCATTCGAAGACAATTCGGGATCGGTTCCTTTATATCCAGTGATAAGAAACAAATTATTACTTTGCATAAATACATGAACCGAAGTTAAATGTAGTTTTGCAGACAGGTTAACAGGTAATGTATAACCTATCGAGAGATTATTCAACCTGACAAAATCAGCTTTTTCAACGTTTTCCGAGATGGGAAATGCAGTTCCGTTGGAAATTTGATCACTGTAAACTACACGCGGAATATTGGTAATTTGTCCAGCGTTAGTCCAGCGGTTCAATATCTCAGAAGTATTATTTTGATAACGTAAATCAAGTAAAGTTCCACGGGTTCCATTCATCACGTAATTTCCACCTGAATAAGTAAATTCAATTTTTAAATCGAATTGTTTATATCTGATGTTATTGTTAAACCCGCCATACCAGGTTGGAACAGCATTTCCAATAATTTGATAATCGGCAGTAGATATAGCAGGAGCTGTGGTTCCATCCAAATAAGTCCAGTTACTTTGACCAGAGGGTACTGCGGCAGAATATTGAACCTTTTCTCCTTTGGCATTAATAAAAATTCTTCTACCATTTTCGGGATTCACACCATCTGTCTTGGCTGCATATATGCTCCCTACCGAATAACCAACACGGGTTATATTATCCGTTTCAGAAGAAATATGAGTATACGATATTATGTCTGCATTCCCCTGGGCCAGTGAAGTTACTTTATTGGCAACATACGTATAATTCAAAGACGTATTCCAGTCAAAGTCTTTAGTGGCAAGTAATTGAGCATTCAGTTCTAACTCAACTCCACGATTATACATTGATCCCACGTTGGCAAGTATAGTATTACCCGGAATCCCTTTTGAAGGTGATTGTGGTGAGTTGAGGATAAGTCCGTCAATATTATTATCGAAATAGGAAAAACCAAGCTGAATTTTGTTGTTATGTAAACTCATATCAAAACCTATGTTGGTTTGCTTACTCGTTTCCCAACCAAGATCTTTATTTCCAACCTGACTAATTGACCATGTCGATGCTGAACCATACAAAGCCGAACTGTATAAATATAACGATCCATAATCAGTTGGCAAATTCCCATTACCCACAACTCCCCAACCGGCTCTTAGTTTCAGACTATTGATATAATTTGCAAGCATAGATTTTTTGAAAAATAGTTCATCAGATATATTCCAACCGGCTGAAATTCCTCCAAAATTCCCATATTGTTTTCCAGCAGCTAAAGCAGAATTGCCATCTCTACGAAAATTCAAAGTCAATAAATACCTGTTGTCGTAGTCATAGTTCAATCGGCTAAAGTATGACACAAAACTTTTCTCGCTTAAATAATTATCAGAAGCTGTAATAAAGGACCAACCACCTTGATAATATTCAAAAAATGAGTCTGATGCACCTGAAGCATTTGCTCCCCAGACAGAAGTATAATATTTCTGTTGTTCGTAACCAGTCATAAGTCGGACATGGTTTTTTGCAAAATCCATTTTGTAATTTATTAGTGTTGACCAATCCCAATTATCGCGTGTTCCGGTTGCATTAGTTACACTTCCGCCCTGACTGTAGCCAGTTGAACCCAACTGAGCACTTGTAAAACTAATATTCTCTGTTTTCAGACGGTCTAAAGAATAATTTGTTGAAATATCCAGATTTTTCAATAATTTGATGGTAGCAGCTATACCTCCTGTGATATGATCGTTCTCTGAAGAATACCGGCTATTTGCAAACAAGGCCAGGGGGTTATAATAACTGCTTGTAATCAGGTTATTACCATTGCTCATTCGTCCGGTTGAAGTAATGTTATAACTACCATCCGTTTTGTAGGGCGATACATTAGGTGGAAGTATCAATGCCATTCGGGCTGCTCCAATGAGCAGAAACGTACTGTTTTTCAAAGATCCGGTATTCTGAGCCTGATTAAATGTGTTATTGTACGACAAATTACCTTTAAACTGAAGCCAGTCCGTAGCATCATGCGCTATGTTGAAATAAATACCTTTTCGGTTAAATTCATTATCAACCAGAATTCCGCTTTGTTTCGAATAATTGGCAGAAAAATAGTATTTGGTAGCTTTATTTCCTCCCGAAACACTTAAATTATGATTTTGAGATACACCGGTGTGATAAATATAATCATACCAGTTTGTGTTTACTGCTGACCCATCGGGATTATAAGACGGGAAGTAAAGTGTCGATGCCACATTGCTATTATTTTCGTTGCCCGACAAAATCTTAGCATTTAACACAGCCTCGTTCTTAATCAGCATATAATCAGTAGCATTCAAAACTTTCGGAAGTCGAACAGCATTTGTTGCAGCCAAAGAGAAATCATAATGAATCAGGGTTTTACCGGCTGCTCCTTTTTTGGTAGTAATAACAATTACTCCCGATGCAGCACGCGAACCGTAAATAGAGGTCGAAGCAGCATCTTTCAACACATCAACCGACTCAATATCAGCAGGATTAATATCGGCTAATGCATTATTCCCGACATAAGATCCGGTAGACACATCTCCAGTTGTAAGAGGAATACCATTCAGCACAATAAGCGGGTACGAACTCAGCGATATAGAGTTTACTCCACGAATACGAATGACCGGAGCATTATTCAGCACTCCATTGGGCAATGATATATTTACCCCGGATGCTTTGCCCGATAGTGCCTGATCGAAAGACTGTAGGGCTGTACTTCGGGAATAATCAGTAATAATGTGTGAAGCTGACCCTGTAAAGTTTTCTCTGCTGGTGGAATTATAACCCACCACTACAACCTCGTTGAGATTATTCACAATCGGTTTCAACAATAAACGAAAAGGATGTGCATCTGTCACTTTTAATTCCTGTGTAACGTAACCAACAGAACTTACCTGCAAAATCTCAGGTAATTTTGATACTTGTAGTTGAAAATTTCCGTTTGCATCTGTAACTGTACCCTTTTGAGTTGATTTTAATACTACCTGAACGCCAACTAAACTTGTGTGAGATTGCTCATCCTCAACCACAGCTTTTATTAACATGTTCTGGGCGTTTATACTTGTGTTTATGGCTAATAGTAAAAATCCAAAACTCACTATCTTTCCCCAACTCCTTGAGGAAAGAAAAAATGAAAAGGATAGGTTGAATTGATTCATAAAAGTTTTTTTCGGGTTTGAAATTACAGGATTTCATCTTTCACCAACTAATCACATTTCCAAACGATGTTTTGAGCGATTTATCTCCGGTATAAATCACATTACATTCTTCCGCTTTAGCTTGTGAATGATTTGCCCAATAGCGTAAACCTTTAAAATAATCCGGCGAAAAAGTTGCACCCGATTTAATCTCGTATCCCATTTGAATTTCGCCAATTTGTTCAATCAAATCTACTTCATTTCCGGTTTTATCCCTCCAAAACGATAATTGAGGTTCATGCCCAACATTCAAACTTTTTTTCACAAACTCATTGATTACCATATTTTCAAACAATGCCCCACGCAAAAAATGTGTCGATAGTTGTTCTGCCTGAATAATATTAAGAAGCGAGCAAGCCACTCCCGTATCGTAAAAATACAATTTTGGCGTTTTTACCAATCGCTTTGAATAATTATTATGATTGGGTTTTAGTAAATACAGAATATAACTTGCTTCCAACACCGAAAGCCAGGATTGGGCAGTGGACATAGCAATTCCACATTCATTTGCCAGCGATGACAAGTTAAGTAACTGACCAATTCTTCCGGCACACATTTTCAGGAAAAGTATAAACTTATTCATATCGCCAATATGTTTCAATTGACGAACATCGCGCTCAATATAGGTTTGAATATAATAGGGATAAAAATCTGTTGGAGCAATATCCTTATCATAAATACGTGGATAACTGCCGGTAAATATTTCCTCATCTACACTCATTTTTCTGAAATTTCCGCTTCGCAATTCGCTTCGCGAAAAAGGTAACAACTTTAAAATAGCTGTCCGTCCGGCAAGAGATTGTGTGATGGATTCCATCAACAAAAAGTTTTGCGAGCCGGCCAACAAATACATTCCTTCTTTGGCTTGTAAATCGGTATGGGTTTGCAAATACGAAAACAAAACCGGAACAAGCTGTGCTTCATCAATAATTGTTTTATCAGGATAGCTTGCCAAAAATCCCTTAGAATCATTTTGTGCCAATAATCTATTTTCGGTATTTTCTAACGAAACATAGTCATAATCAGGAAACGTTGTCCTTAACAAAGTAGATTTACCCGATTGCCGTGGTCCGGTTAGAGTTACAATTGGATATTTGGTTGCCAATAACTCAAGTTTTGTTTTAAGCTCCCGTTCTATCATAATTTGTTTTTTAATTAACCGGACAAATCTACGACTAAATAATGAATTTGGCAAATATGTTATATTAGTTCAAACATCTCCGGCAAAGGTTTAGCTAATGCTAATTTCTAATTTGCTTGAAGCGATGCCCTCATTAAATTGACAGAAATTGATAAGCAGGTACTACTTCAATATCATATCCATTTTCACGAAACAAATCACTGTTTTTAAAAGTTACAATCGTACCTTTTTTCACATTAAAATACTTCATAGCTTTCTGCAATCCATTCATTTCACGTTGAAGATTATCAGGAGTTAGCTCAAAACATACTTGTACCAATGCATCCACCGTTCCATTTTTCATGGCAACAAAATCACATTCCCCTTTTTCATCAAAAAAGTAGAGTTCCCGATACGTTTTTCGCAAATGGATATATACTAAATTTTCCAATTTTCGACCTTTATCGGTAGTACTCAAACCCGTTACAGCGGTTACCATTCCTAAATCAATAGCATATACTTTTCGGGCATTTATCAACTGAGCTTTGGTTGAATAGCTAAACATAGGCAGAAATGCTACCAGATACGAAAGCTCCAAATGCGAAAACCAGCTTAAAACCGTACTGGTTGCTCCAATCGAAAGTGCTTGTCGGAGTTTGGTAGCCGTGACCCGATTGCTTACATTGGATAGTAGATAAACTGCCAACCGATGAAGGCTTTTGATGTCTTTTATTCCATAGCGAGCCACAATATCGCGTACAATTACATCTTCAAAAAGTGTTGCCAATTGTTCCTCATCATTATTTTTCAAAAAATCCGGGAAACCTCCTGTTTGCATATACAAAGCCAACGTATCACTTCCTGCCTGTAGCGATTGAAATCTCAAAAACTCAGAATAGGAGAATGGAAACAACTCCTGCGTGATATGTCGTCCGGTTAAGCGCGTTCCTAATTCCTTACTCAATAATGAAGCATTAGAACCTGTAATTACTACCTGAAATCCTTCGTCTAATTTTTGGCGGACATACATCTCCCATCCTTCCACCAGTTGCAACTCATCAAAAAACAGCACTTTCGCCCCTTTTTGTTGAATAATCCGATCTAAACGACCGAAATCGGTTAACGAAAATTCAAATAACCGGGGCGTATCAAAGTTTAGAAACAAGATATCTTCCGGTGGAAACTCTTTAATAATTTGCCGCATAAGGGTGCTTTTACCACATCGGCGAACTCCTGAAATGATGAGCGCGTGAGTTGATAAATTTCCTGTTGAAGGTATTAATTCGCGCTTTAAACCATTGTCTTTTAGCATCAATGTTCCATATTGCTGCTCTAATACTTCCCGTATTTCACTTTCTAAGATCATAATTTGGAGTGTTTGTTTGATACAAAGATACATTATTGTTTGATGCAATCAAACAATAATGTATCTTTGTTATTAAGCTATTTTCTAACAGGCTGTTTGGTAACACTTATTTTAAATTCGATGTATCTTACATTTTTTTTAAATGTTTCCAATACCTACAACCCAAATATTTTCCTTAATTTCATATCTTGTATTAATCGGAACTACAATATATGTTATTGAGGGCTGTATAGCATTAACTGCATTCCAGAAACCTTTTGTCAATACCGGCGACGAAGATGCTTTACATTCGACAGCAATACGTTCCGAGCCTTTTTCGAGGACTAAATCCATTTCGTCGCCCGAAGAACTACGATAAAAATAAGCCGAATAATCCGAAAACTTTGTAATGAGGTTTTCGATCACATATCCTTCCCACGAAGAACCAAAAACAGGATGTCCCATCAACTGATTGAAACCGGAAATAGATAGTAACTGATGTAATAATCCGCTATCACGTACAAGTATTTTGGGCGATTTGATTAATCTTTTTTTTAGATTTGGTTCGTAAACCATCAATGTTCGGACAATAAAAGTTTGCTCCAATAAATCAATATATCTGCGAATAGTGGTATGCGAAACTCCCAACGATTCACCTATCTTGGAAAGATTCAATACCTGCCCGTGCCAATGACAAAGCATAGAAAGTAGTCGCCTCAATTGAAGAGCAGGTAGTTGAATTCCCAACTGGGGAATATCTCTTTCGATGTATGTACGGATATAATTCTCACGCCACAGTGCCGAAGTTACTTCATTTTCTGATAGATAGCTATCAGGATAACCTCCTTGGAACCAATGTTTTTGTAAACTAAATCCAACGGTGTGGCTCAATTCGAAAAAAGTAAACGGAGTGAGCGAAACATGACCCACTCTTCCTGCCAACGACTCTGATGTTTGCTGAATCAACTGTTGCGATGCCGAACCAAGTAAAATAAAACGTCCGTTTCGCCTGTTTGTATCTATCTCACTTCGCAAAAACGAAAAAAGATGGGGCAGCATCTGTACCTCGTCTAAGCAGATAGTGGCATCGACATTCGATTTAAAAAACAAATTCATATCCGACAGCTTATTGAGGTCGCTATAGTTCTGCAAATCCAAATACAGAAACTTTTCCAGAGTAGCAGCTATCTTCTTGATTAAGGTAGATTTGCCACACTGACGAGAACCAAGTACTACCACCGCCGGGAATGTTCGTAAGTTCATACGAATAAAATCCTCCATCTCACGTTCTATAAAATCATGCATATTGAAAGTTTTATGTTCAATTTGCAACAAATATACATATTATTTTGAATACTAGTACTATATTTATTTTGAAAATGTTCAAAATATCTCATTTCCTCGGAAAAAAAACAATTAGTTCCGGCAAAATTTAATTTTACCGGAACTAATTCAACCTAAAAAACAAAACGTAAACGACTTAGAAATGTAAACAAAAAGTAAAGATTTCAATAAAAATTTCCCCAAAAGACTATTCTTTAATTTCCACAAAGTCAATAACACACATGCACTTATACTTTTTATGAGAACCGTAACAAACCCCAACCGCATTAAATTTATTGTTAAGAATTATGTTTCTATGCCCTCTCGAAGGCACTCCATCATCAACCAGTAAACCTACAACAATTTCACGAGCTGAAAATGGACCGTAGATAATATCCTCTGCATATAAATTATTCGGAATTTTAAATCTTTTAATACGTTGTTCTAAAGTTTCTCCCTTGGGAGTATCATGACCACATTCCTCTGTTTTTCCTTGTAATTCAGCATGATATTTTGACATTTTACTCAGTTTCTTGTTTGGATAAAGTAACAAACACGTTTTTTTATCATTTAAAACTTTGATACACTCTTCCACTACTGCAACACCCTCTTTTGTTAGCAAACAATTATCCTCATCCATATCAAACTTTAGTCCTCTAAATTTACTCAACATGGGTTTAATGTACAATTCAGCATAGATCTTCGGATTATTGCGCACCATATTTAATTCCAAAACCACATCTTTTTCAATTTCACTCATATACATTGAATCACGGGCCGTATCAAGTTGTTTGATATTCCAATGGAGTGAATCTTTGATATAAAGCTGGGTTTCAAGGGGTGTTATCGGTACATTTGGTTTAGTACTTGATAGCATGGGAAAACAGGAGAAAATGAAAAGCAGAAAAAAAACAGTTTTTATTCTCATTATTCTATTTTTACGCAATATACATTTAATAGTTTCGTATGATTGTAGAAGTATTTTTGTTATTTTGTCAAAAAGTTAACTTTGAAACTTGGGTTTGATGAAAAATATACAATAAGCTATCATTGCAAGTTAACATATTATTTAAAAATACCTAATTGGACGAATTGATGCTTTACCATTTTTATTATAACCATAAGTAGTACCTGTTCCAAAATGTATTCCATTTGCAGTATTATTTGCTACCTCTGTAGAACTCCAATACGAATATGGTATAAAGCCACCTATTACAGTTCTATTATTATATAGTATTTGTAATTCATTAATAGTAGGTAAGAACCAATCTGAATAGCCACCACTTTCGTAAGATAAACACATACTTGCTGCATAATTCCCAGTTCCTTGTTGTTCATAAATTTGATAAGAATTATCGCTTGCAGAACCTATAAATGTTAATGTAGCATTTGTGGTTAAATTTGTACCATTATACCAAGTATATGTAGTTGATAAATCACTATTTGCGGCTATTATGCCATGTACTGTACCATCGGTAAATCCATTGTCGCCCGATTGAAATATATAAGCCAATTTACCACCTTGATAACTATCGCCCACCTTTATACTCGGTTGATTAGAACCAGTATTAGTTTCTGAAGCAAAGAAGTATTTATCTATCAGGTCTTGGTTTTTATCTTCACAAGAAGTTAAAGTTAAAACCATTAATAAAAGAATTGATTTTGTTATTGTTTTCATAGTGCTATAATTATTTACTTTCACGATATTCTTCTGATTTACACTTTTTCACTGTAAAGGACATGGTTTTTGCGTTTACATTCACATTGAAAAAACCATCACAATCTGAAACTTTTACTTTGTATCTTCCTTTCTTTAAATAGAAAACACCTATATTTCTTCCTGACGAATTCCATTCCTTACTTTCTATTAATTCATCATTTTCATTATAAATAGATAGTACTGGATTATTCCATTCAGAGCTATAATTAACATTTAATTGACATTCCCCACTCCCTTTACCAAATAACTGAGAAATTGAAGTACCACCCCAATCTTTTGTTTCAACATTTCCATTCGTCAACAGTGCCTTTATAAGAAACCTTTGTTGCTTTATGGTTTCGTTTGATATTTCATTCGGATAAAACTCTGCTTCAACTGAAATAGGATTGTCGGCATAACCACGTGATGTACCTGCACTTAACAAACCTCTTCCAATTTGAGTTCCACCTGATACGTTTTTATACATGGTTGCATATGGTATTTCATCATTTGGATATAATGTTGCATAGTAGTATTCTGTATGGTCTTCTGCAGAACTATTCGAGAATATAGAAAGGTTTGTTAGCTTTATAAGATGTAATGTAACGGTTAATCTAACGGTTAATTTTTCTTTTGATGTATTTCTAATTCTCCCCAGAATAAAAATATTGTAATTTTCTGCTCCTTTCACATAATCTCTCATACCTTCTGCCCACGCTGTGCCAAAAGTTCTATCTCCTTTTGCTTCATGCTTAAATGGATCTATAGCTTGAACAACGTGGTTGCTTACGAAATGATTTATCAGACCTGATGCACTACTGGCTTCATTAGAACCCGGATATTTATTGCAGAATCTTAATAAATCTGAAATACTGCCAATCTTTGCAATATTAAACTCATTGATTCTGGCTTGATTATTTTCATTTTCGTTAATCTTAGCAATATTTTTAAATGATTCAGATAAATATTTATCAGCTTGAGGTTGTAACCATGAATTATTTTTAATTACTTCATTGAATTGATAATAATCTGATTTATTAGTATTTTTGCTTAATCTACTTGATAAAAATTCATTTTTCACATTGTCTATCAATCTTGAAACATTGTCATATCCTAATAAACTGGATTTTTCTTCAAAATCTTCAATAGTTTTTTTACATGCATTGATGTTTTCGGAATAATTACGTTTCTGAATTAACAAACTTTTAATCGGGTATTTTGAAATAGCTTCAAAAAAATCTGTAGCCGTATTACTTGTTTTAATATATTGAATCTTTGTTTGTTCAATTTCAGGAATTTCAAGATATAGATTAACCAAAACAGGTAAATCTTGTCTGTTCAATGAATTACTTAATTTATTGATAATTGATGGTGCGAATATTGAAAATGGAAATAGTAATTTAAAGTTTGAGCAATCATCAATATCGTTAATTAGCTTTGCAGACTTGGATTCAACTATATTTGAATAAGCAGATTTTGGATAGTATTTAAAAAATAATTTAGCATCCGATAGTGAAGAAATTAACTCCGAAGCAGGTTTTTCGATATTTAATTCCACATCTTTAAACAATTCTTTCGAGGCAAAAATATTTTCAAGTGATTTACTTTGAAGTATATATTGAATTTTAGCCTCTTTAATGGTTGAAACGCTGGGAAAGGTTTTAATTAACAACAATAATTCATCCCTATTCAATTGTGGAATTGCTCTATGAACAACAGAATCAGAATATGTACTATTATTAAACGCTTCTGAAAAATCCTTCATATCTTCATTCTTGAGAATTTTAAATGTAGGTTCAATACTTTTAGGCATTACGGTTAAGTAATCGTAATTTGAAAGGTATAAATAATTCTTATTTGCCCTTTTTACCCATTCTTGTTTATTATAACTATACATCGGTTTTACCTTCCCCCAACCCAGCCATTTGTTTACTAAATAAGATGCTCCAAAGCCCACGGCAGCACCAATAACTGCGTTTCCAATTTGTGATGTGGTTTGGTTAGGTCCGTCATTTATTTTAATCAGATTGCTGTTATAGGCTAAATATCCTGTTCCAATGGTAGTGGCAGCCATACCTGTTATTCCAATTGGGTTCAACACTCCATCGTAATGAGGATCTGTTACCCTAACTCGTTGGTTATAATCAGGCGAAGAAATACCTGATGAATCTGCTTTGTATGTAACGCAACCTGTTATTGCAAAACACAATACGAATAATACTATATTCTTGATTTTATTTATCATGACTGTAATTCTTAAATTATTTTATATATATCCCTAATCCTAAACTAATCATACTTGCCGATTTTCTTTCGTTAAACAGTGTTTGAGCATACTCAAAGTGTAAAGAAAATTTCGAGGAGATAAAACTTTGAACACCAACTTTCCAAAAAAGACCGCAAGTATTTGAACTTGACGTATATGTATCTTTACTGCTCTCTGGAGCTGGTATTTGAAGTGAGGCTATTTGATATCCCACCCCAACACTTGGCAAGAAAAGTGGTGTTGTAGGAAAAAGAATAGTAGATAAAGATACCTTTAATGCATATTGTGTAATATCTCTATTATAAGAACTAAATGAAAAATCATAATCGGCAAACATTGTTGTCCAAAAGAACTGTCGATAGAAGAAATCCATTCCAAATGTATTTTCTACTGTTCCATTTTCTATATTAGTTGCAAATACGGGATTTGTAAAACTGTTATTATTCCAAGCAAAATTATAACCCTCTTTGGATTGCAAAAAGTTTTTTAATTTATCGAAATTATAAGTATCATCATACTTATTTTCAGGCAACCTATACTTAGATTTAGAGAAATCTATTTTTGGGTCAGTAGTTATTATATCATTCACAGTCGGAATTATTTCGGTAGAAGGAGTAATTGTTGAGGTATTATCAAAACTGGTAAAGTTGTTATAAAGTTGTTGTATTTCGGTTGCATTAAGTTGCCTATTATAAATCCTCATTTCATCTAATGCACCATTTAAAGGATACCAAGAGTCACTATATTTTCCAAAATATAAATCTTGAGAATTTGATGTTGAAAAACTTATTGGCGTATTAATTGATGCTTCTTGTACACCATTTACATAAAGTGTGCATTTATTGCTCGAACAAGTATAAGCAATTTGTATCCAACTACCTATAGTATAACTAATACCTTGAACTCTTGAGCCAACACCACCACCATTGCTTGAAGAAAGACCTGAATATAATCTATTTTGATTATTATAGCCCATATTATTATATATTCCTGATCTGTCGTGACTTTTTGCAAAAGCACATTGATTGCCATTTGCAGACAAACTACCCCAACCGTCCATTCCTGCTGCATCGTCTAAACGAACCCAATACACAAAACTGGCTCCATTTGTAAATTTCAGACTTATACTGTTTGGCACATGTATATGTCCAGGGTTCGAATAACCTCCGAATTTGGCTGCCTGACCATATTTTCCTGTTACAAAACTTACGCCACCTACAAGGTCTGTTCCATTATTACCATTCCCGCTTTCATCATTTGCATTGCCGTTAAATGGGTAGTAAGCAACAAGACCATTAGTAGGTATTTGTGATTTTGCTCCAAATACGATAAGCAGAAATAAAAAGAGGGTTAAGAGTTTTGTTTTCATTGTTATTTTATTTTAGATATTTTCATTGATTTTAGACATTCTATAGTTTAAAATATTAAATTTCTTTGATGTTTTCAAAAATGCCCCATTGTTTATCTTGCTTGTAGGCGTTTATCGAACCTTTAGGAACATATAATATGACGTTTTTCTTACGAGCAATTAAGTTTCCGAAAACGATATTATTATTGCCCAAAACAACTGGTTGAGCTGAATTTACGTAAATAGATTCCAAAACATATCCATTATCAGAGTAAAAAGTAAGATCATCAAAATATGTAAAGTAGCTTGAATTAAATATTATTATTTGTATATTGTTACATTGACAAAAAGCTTGAGAACCAATTGAATTAATACCACTTGTAATTACTACTTTTGTTAATCCATCACAATATTGAAATGCCATTTCACCTATTTTCTTTAAATTAATTGGAAAATCAATATTTTGAAGTACTTTATCTCCCATAAACGCGCAAATACCAATTGACTCTAATGAAATTGGTAAGACCACTTTTCTTAGAGATGTACAAATCTTATTATTTTTCATATCTGAAAATGCCAACTCTGGAATTTCATTTGCAAAGTACCTTGAAGAATCCGTATCTGAATAAGCAGTTCCACCTTTACCGACATATTCTTTAATTGTAACAGTCTTTAAATTTATTGATTCAATTTTGTTCAATGACCTTATGGTTGCAAAGTCGCGTGCATCCATTTCACCTGTGATTGTTAGGTCTGTTACTTCCTGCTTGTCAAGTTCAGATAAAAGTGTAGTCAAGTTCCCTGCTACTTTCAAATTTAAGTTTCGAGAAGTTTGAGCATTCACAATTCCTATTACTGTAAATACTACTATCGAAATAATAATCAATTTTCTCATAAGACATTAACTTTAAATTTTCACCTACTCTTCTCCGGATTTTCGGCTTACTCCGCTTTGTTATTTTTATTCTTTAATAAATCTACTCGTCACAACTCCCATGTTTGTAAACCCTTTGATAAGATAAATACCCTTCAACAAACTGTTTACATCTAATGAGTAGGAGTTTGCACTAATGGTTATGTTATCAATAACTCTTCCAGCAATATCACATACCTCAATTCTCTCTATGATTTCGGACGATGAAATTTTCAAGAATGATTGAGTTGGGTTTGGATAAAGATGTAACTCTGACAATTGTGCGCCTAAATTAATTAAACCTGTAGGGTTATTGTTGTACAGTTGTTGTATTTCAGTTGCACTTAGTGCTCTGTTGTAAATTCTCATTTCATCCAACGCACCATTAAAAGGATACCAATAATCACTATATTTTCCAAAATACAAATCTTGAGTATTGGAAGTCGAGAAATTAACAGGAGTATTCACTGTTGTATCCTGAATACCATTTACATAAAGTGTACTACTTAAGTTAGAACAGGAGTAGGCAATTTGTATCCAGCTACCAATAATATAATCACTTATACCTTGTACTCTTGACCCAATACCACCTCCATCTCTTGAACCCAGACCGGTATATAATTTACTTTGACTAGAATAGCTCATATTATTATATATTCCGGATCTGTCATGACTTTTAGCAAATGTACATTGATTTCCATTTGCAGAATACCTACCCCATCCGTCCATGCCTGCTGCATCGTCTAAACGAA
The DNA here is from genome assembly GCA_037134195.1 of Paludibacter sp. Taxonomy (GTDB): domain Bacteria; phylum Bacteroidota; class Bacteroidia; order Bacteroidales; family Paludibacteraceae; genus Paludibacter. Next base: position 98,483 of record JBAXMR010000001.1, read on the forward strand.
CCCAATATACAAAACTGGCTCCATTTGTAAATTGCAAACTCGTACTGTTTGGCACATGTATATGTCCAGGATTTGAATAACCATTGAATTTTACTGCTTGATCATATCTTCCTGTTACAAAACTGACTCCACCTACAAGGTCTGTTCCATTATTTCCATTACCACTCATATCGTTTGTATTGCCATTAAAAGGATAATAAGCTACAAGACCTGCTGACAAATCAATTTGATTACCCTGTGTAGTAAATGACCATACCGGACTCCAACTACTGGTTGTTCCGTTTGAACCATAACTGATTACTTTCCAATAATAGGTAGTTCCATTTGCTAAACCGCTTATTGCTTGTGTAGTACCTGAGCCGGAATACAATGTTTTTGTGCTAAATGAAGAAGAAGTGCTTATATACAAATCATGTGATACAGTTCCAGCTGTAAATGCACTTGACCAGTTTAATGTAAACGCAATTGGCTGACCTGAAGAGCCATCAGCTGGTAAAGGCGTATTCGGTGTTGCCGGTGATGGAATTGAACTTACAGAGAAATTTGCGACTAATGTTCTGTTTCCGCTTACTGTAAACGTATAACTTGCCGAAGTAGATACCTGCGCTCCATTCTCTGTCCAATTCACAAAAGTGTATCCACTATTGGGCGTTGCGACTATTGTCTGAGTTGTGCCGTTCAATACGGTTCCTCCTCCAGAGGTTGTTCCTCCTGATGTTGGACTTGCTGATGTTGTTATGCTGTAATATACAGGACTCTGAGAGAAGTTTGCTACTAGTGAACGATTATTACTTACCGTAAATACATAACTGGCAGAAGTTGAAACCTGTGTACCGCTTTCTGTCCAGTTTACAAAAGTATAGCCTGTATTGGCTGTAGCTTTTAAAGTACAGGAAGCACCTCCAGTATATGTACCACTTCCGGTAATACTACCTCCGGCAACTGGGCTTGCACTGGAAGATATTGTATAATTTAAAGTATTTTGGACAAAGTTGGCAACTAATGTTCTTGCTCCGGCTACACTAAAAGTATAACTTGCAGTAGTAGAAACTATTGTACCATTTTCAGTCCAGTTTACAAAGCTATAGCCTGTATTAGCTGTAGCAACCAATGTACACGACTGTCCTACAGCATAGTTTCCTGCCCCAGTTACACTACCACCAGCAGTAGGATTAGTAATTACAACTACGGAAACTGTAGCTACTTTTGATGTTCTAGTTAACAGATTACCCAACTCATCAAATGTATAGTTTATTATTGTTCCATTCGCGTAGGTTACTTGCGAAAGACGATTAAGATTATCGTATTTATATATATTTTGACTATATATTTGACAACAAAAGAATAAAAGCAGCAAATAAATATTAGAACTTTTCATGTTTTTATTTTTTAGTTTGTTTTTTATAAGTATCATAAACATCTTTCAAATCTTTTATAGCATCTTTTATATCCATCGCATTTTTTAATCCTTGTTTTAAAAGTCTTCCTGATGTTGTTCTCATATCTAATAATTTACTCAACCCAGTTTTCCCTAAAATTGATGTCAGAATTTTCTCATCAAAACTTATGCTTACACTTGCATCTGCTTTAATTTCAAACTCTACCCCAGTAACAACCTTGAACTTAGCTTTTGGTATTGGAGCATAATCCAATAATATTTCCCTTGTTTCTGGATTTACCCACAAGTCACACAATGCCCATCCAACTTCATAAAGTTTGTTACTTGGATTCTCTACCATTTTCTGATAATACCACTCTCTAGAAATTAACGTTTGTTGAACAGTCCATTGTTCAGCTTGAGAGAAATACGAATCTTTAAACATATTTAAGACATCCCAGCCCTCTTTGAATTTTTTAAAATATGATTCTCCTTTTGGATCAATACTATTAATCGGATTATTATCTGCATACGGATACAAATTTGTACTCCAAACCGGATCTTCACTCATAAAACGCCCGATAGTTGGGTCATAATAACGAGCACGCATATATACCAAATGGTCGTTTTCATACATCACTCCATACTTGCCTACGTAGCGGAATGGGTTTACGTCGGTTTCCTGTTGTTGGGTAACATTTCCAGACTCATCATACTGATATTTATGGGTGATATTGGCTAAAGTAATTGCATCTACCATTGCCACCGTGCTTCCTCTGAAATCGGACACATAATATTCGGTTGTTCCGTTTGGCAATATCCGGGCTTCAAGTCCTAAGCCATGAAGGTAATAAGCCGTTGGATTGCCGGAGGCATCACATTCGGCCAGCACATTGCCCATGCCCATAATATCCAGCATATAACGTTTGGTTCCATTGGCACGCCTGTTTCCTAAACCATCGTATTCAAAAGTAAGTCCGTCGCCCGAAGTTATCTTATCGGTTGCATCCCAGCTATAGTTTGAACTTCCGCGTTGGGTGGTATTACCATTACTGTCAAATGTAAAGTTTGTACTTCCTGCTGATTGTATCCTGTTAGCAGTGTTATAACTGTAAGTTGTAGTTGCAGCAGACAATAGCATATCCGGATAAGGTTCAGTTTTAGTTTCTTGAGTTATATTTCCAATACTGTCTAATTTAAAAGTATAACCCGCAATGGTGGTAGCATTGCTTCGGGTTGTTGCTTTTCCAATCTGTCGTCCGGCATTATCGTAGGTATAGTTTACAGTCATACTATTCGGATAACTAACTGATTGTATTTGGTTGTCTTTTCGATAGGAATACGTGATAACTTTATTATTCCAGTCGGTAAGGTTTTTCATACGGTTCAATCCATCATAAGTATAGCTTACTGTTTTTCCGCCGGGATAAATCAGGTTCGTGATATTGCCGTTTGCATCATAACTATATTGCACCTTATTATTGGCAAAATCATTGTAATCAACAGATACTACCCGATTAAAACCATCGTAACCATAGGTGAGTGTTTTTCCATTGCGGGTAACAGTAGATAATCGCAGATTGGAATCGTAAGTATAGGTATTAACACCATCGGAGGTTATTCTGCCCAATGCATCATAGGTACTGTTCAGAGCAGTTCCATCAGGCTTGGTGAAAGTTTTCAGTGTTCCATCCGGATTGTAAGCATACTGTTTGCCTGCACCGCCAAAAGCAACTGACGTTAACCAATCGGTTGCATTATCATAACTCATGCTAGTTACTCCACACTTGGCATTGGTAATAGTCTGTAAATTATCATTGGCATCGTATGCATAACTCGTAGTATAATTCATTGGGTTGGTTTCAGCCAGTAAATTATCATTATTATCGTATTGATATTGAGTCTGAAGGTTTTTAAAATCGGAAGCAGTAACTACACGGCTAGCATTGTCGTACGTTAGTTTGGAAACCAAATTCAATGCCGGAACCGATATCTGGCTTATATTTCCATAGCTGTTATAATCATACGAAGTGGTTATTCCTTCGGGGTTAACGGTCTGAGTAGGCAAACCTTTTGAATTAACGCTTAATGACGTTGAACTGCTTTCGGGAGCACTAATACCTGTCAGATTGCCTTTAGTGTCATAATTATAGGTTGTTGTGTTTCCTTTGGCATCGGTATAGGTTTTTATATTATTTAAATTATCATAAGTCATAGCTGTAGTCTGAACATCCGAACCTGTCAGTGACTTTTTAGTGACTTGTATAACATTTCCACTACCATCATACTGTATCGAACTAAGATTAGCACTATTGGTCGAAACGGAAGTTGGTAATTCTTTCTTAGTACCTGCATAAGCCGCACTTACATTCATATTATTACTACCAGTAATAGCCGTCGTATTGTTATACTTATCAAAATTATAATTGTAGGTTGATGTCGTGGCGGATCGGGTTACCTGAACGGCAGATGAAAGTGCTCCTGTCTGATAATTTGTATTCACCGACACAGCGGTTTGAGCAGTTGGCACTCCGTTTACACCAGTTACCGTTTTGGATAACCTGCGGTTTGCATCATAGTCATTCTGTATATAATTTCCTTTAGGCAACTGAATTTTCTGCAACAATCTACACTGATTCAGGTCACTGCTTGTTCCATAAATATATTGCGTTATCAATCCCTTTGCATCTGTGAATTGCGTTAACTGGTATTCGTTGAGTGTTGGATTAAAGGTATAATCAAACTTGATGGAACGATTCAATGGATCGGTAATCTGTGATATCAGATTCGTACCACTTTTATATGTAAAGTTCAACTGCCGTTGCCCATCCGATACAGAAGATATCACCATCGTACTATTTTGTCCGGTCGTATAATTGATGGTAATGGTATTTCCGTTCCTGTCTATAATGGAGTATAATTGTAGTATGGCAGATCCTCCAGAGCTATTCAATCTTTTGAAAAGATACTGAACCTGTGATTTTGTTTTAATAGTCAAAATAGAATTTGTAATGCTGGCATTATCATACAACCCTATTGACATTGGAGTCCATCCACTACCATTTGGTTGATAAACATCTATTTTTCCACCACCCCAATGTATCACTAAATTACCATCTACCTGAGCAGCAAATGTGTGATAAGTATGACTCCATCCTGTTCCCATTGGTTTGTAAGTATCATTTTTACCATTTCCTAAATCAAAGTCACCATAGAATTGCGCAGGCAATTCGGTATTGGACGAGTTGTAAGCATGAGCAAAGTTTAATGGCATTGTACCATCTAATGCAAAACTGGTTTTCGTATAATGATTGAAATTTCCCTGTTGTAAACTTAATCCCATGGCTACAGTTTCAAGCGTTACATTAAGTGGTTCGTAATACGATGCTGCTGCTGTAGGATTTGGGTCGGATATTGTACCTGCTTCTATCAACTGGATTATATTATAGAGCATCACAAATGCTTCTCCACGAAGACACTTAGCAAAAGGACGAAATGTAGAATTGGTAGTCGTAATAATCCCTAAGCTGGCAGCCTTGCGAATATATCCAAACCTATAGGGATTATTCGTCATAATAGCTACAGCATCAGCATCAGCTGGAAAAGGATTATTGGTATTGCTAATATCCGGCTTAATATTAAAAGCTTCCATTAATACTTTCAAAACATCAATACGGGTTATTGATCTTGTTGGATAAAAATTGGTTTTGTTTCTATCAAAAGGCGAAATACCATCACCATATTCAAGATAAAGCAAAGCTTTCGCCGGAAGAAAATAATATGGTTTGGTTATAACATTTGCATCTAAATCTGAATAAACTGTTGGATAATTGTCTGTTGGTAATGTTGTTGGTATCGATCTGCCTTTTATAAGATACAATCCATTAAAAGCAATTTTTGCTAAATCACCCCGTATTATTGTATCGCCTACATTTACTGCCCCTGTTGTAGCAGCTCCTGATAAAATAGTTCTTGAACATAAATCCAGCGTGGCATTATAATAAGCATTGGTTGGAGAAACTCCTGAAAGATCGCAGGTGCCGGAAGATATAGCGTTAAAACTTCTGACTGCCGAATAGTCGGTAGAACCATAAACATTACCTGCTTTTAC
>JBAXMR010000002.1:0-97112 GCA_037134195.1 Paludibacter sp.
TGAGAATTACGCTGAATAACAGCGATATATAATATTAATCGAAATAATGTCTATTGTATATAGATATATAGATAATCAGTTACAATTCAAATTGGTTGCAACTGTTCTGTTTTAAGTTATTGGGATTGAATTTCAACTATCATTTACATATAAAAAAACAAAACACCGGAAAAATAAAATAATTACGCACAAAATCAGTATTTTTGCACAAATTTTATGGAAAGTAAAAGTCATTTTCAAAAATATGCAAACCATTTGTGTTTACTGTGCTTCTAGCACTCAAATTAAGCCCACATTTTTTGACGCAGCAGAGCGTTTAGGCAAAATCTTTTCCGAAACTGGTTTGTCAGTGGTCTTTGGGGGTGGATGTTCCGGTTTGATGGGAAAACTGGCTGATACGATAATGGCTGAAAATGGCAAAATTACCGGTGTCATACCAGGGTTTATGATTGACGAGGAGTGGCATCACCCAAATTTGAGTGAACTGATTGTAGTTGAAACCATGCATGAACGGAAAGCTTTGATGGCCGAAATGGCAGACGCAGTGGTTGCTTTACCAGGTGGTTGTGGCACATTGGAGGAACTTTTGGAAGCAATTACCTGGAAGCAATTAGGAATAATGTCCTCACCCATCGTGATTTTAAATACGGATGGTTATTACGACCCGTTGATTGAAATGCTTCAGCATGCTGTGGAAGAAAAGTTTATGCGCGAAATACACAAAAATATGTGGATGGTGGTAAGCACACCGGAAGAAGTAATTCCTGCAATTTTAGCTTCAAATCACTGGGGTAACAATGCCCGCAGCTTTGCTGCAATATAATAAAGTTCAATGAATCAACCAGATACATTACACATTGCCAAAGATAGTTTGACAGCAATGACGGACTCAACCGCTATTGCTGATTCGATTGCAAAAGCAGACTCATTACATTTGGCAGACTCTTTGAGAATTATAGCTCAAATTCCACGAGGATTTTTGGGAATTACTCATCCTTCAATGCCTCAAACTGAAAGTTGGGTATTTATCATTCTTATATTGCTTTTTTTTCTTTTTGTTTATTCTATCAGTCAATCGATGGGGTTAATATCCGATACGATTAAAACATTTTTTCATGTAAAAGACAGATCCAGTATCTTTAGCAAAGCTACTGTAAACGATTCCCGTTTCAGATTCTTCTTAATCATTTTTTCTATTGGTTCGTTAAGTTTATATGCTTATTTGATACTTCACAACCCTATGCAGCCTTTCTCTTTAAAAGAGTTTTGTTTGTTTTTATTTAGCACTTCGATATTTTTTGGAATAAAATCACTGCTTTTTGATTTAATTGGTTACGTTTTCATAAATACAGGAAATTTGAAAATAGCCAAAGGGGCTTATTTTAATATTATTTCTTTCTGGGGCGTATGTTTGTTTCCTATCCTTTTTCTACAAATATATATTCCTGATAATTTTATTGGAATCACACAGTTATTAAGCCTTATTGTAAGCATTTCAGCAGGTATACTTATCATTATCAAATTATTTCAGATATTTTTCCAAAAAATATTAGCTTCGTTTTATATATTATTGTATCTTTGCACCCTCGAAATTTTACCCTTAATTATTTTGTTTAAGGTGTACAAATTAATCGTTTAGTGTTATTACTTTCAAAATTTACGCCATTGAAAATCAAGAAGATACTCGTATCACAGCCCCAACCAACCACCGAAAAGTCGCCCTATTTTGATATAAGTGAAAAGTACAGTATCAAGATTGATTTTCGACCTTTTATCAAGGTTGAGCCTATTTATGCCAAAGAGTTTCGTACTCAACGCATATCAATATTAGATCATACGGCTATTATATTTAACGCTAGACACGGAATTGACCACTTTTTCAGACTCTGTGAAGAGTTGCGCGTTACAATTCCAGAAACGATGAAATACTTCTGTGTTTCTGAAAGTGTTGCGCTGTATTTGCAGCGTTACATACACTACCGTAAACGGAAAGTTTTTTATGGTGCTTCTGGTAAACTGGCTGATTTGGTTACTATTATGAACAAACACACTGATGAGAAATACTTATTAATCACATCGGATGTTCAGAATGAAGATACAATGACCACGATTGAAAAAGCGAAAATAACCTACAACAAGGCCACCATGTACAAAACGGTGAGCAATGATTTTGGTCCGGAAGAAGAATTTAATTATGACATGTTAATGTTCTTCAGCCCGATTGGGATTGCCTCATTGTTGAAAAACTTCCCTGATTTTGTTCAGGGTGATATTCAGATTGCGGTTTTTGGAGCAACTACAGCACAAGCAGTTAAGGATGCCGGACTCCGTCTGGATTTGGAAGCTCCACAACCAGGATTTCCCTCAATGACAGCGGCCCTGGATAATTTCCTGAAAGAATATACCAAGAAACAAAAGAAATAATCCAATTCAAAAATATTGCACTATCCCAAAAGTATCGAAGAAATTCAGTACTTTTGGGATTGTTTATTTTTCACACTCAATGAAACAAACGAATTCATTCCCTAAGTCAGAACACTTGTATGGCGATAAGTTAGTTTCATCCCTGTTTGAAACCGGTGAAGCATTTATTTGCTATCCGCTCAGGGTAGTGTTTCTGATTCAACCGCTGAATGATTCAGAAGCTGCAAGAATATTGGTTGGAGTGCCTAAAAAACGTTTCAAACGAGCCAATAAACGGAACAGGTTGAAACGACTGATGCGCGAAACATATCGCCTCAACAAACAGGAAATGATTTCGATTTTGAACGAAAAACAGCTACAGATTAGTGTGGCATTTAATTATGTGGCTGATGAGGAACTCGATTTTGTATCCATTGAAAAGAAAATGAAAACTGCGCTTCAAAAATTACAGAGTAAAATTGAAACTTTTGAATAGCTAATTTGTTGATTTATAAATCAGTTGATTATGAAAAAAGTGCTTCGATTCCTGTTTTTACTTCCGGTATACTTTTACAGCTACAGCATTTCGCCTTTACTTCCATCAAGTTGCAGATATACACCTACCTGTTCGCAATACACTATTGAGGCTGTAAAAAAATACGGTATCATTAAAGGTGGTTGGCTTTCTTTAAAACGTATTTCAAGCTGCCATCCTTGGGGTGGAAGCGGTTATGATCCGATTCCATAATAGTAGAATTTAGACCGCTATAGTCTTAAATTGTTTAAAACCAACTTGCTTTTATCAAATAAAACATATCTTTGCAGAATTGCATAAATTTTGAATACTTATAAAGGTTGAAAAACATCATTAAATACATTGTACTCTTCCCGGTTTCAATCCTTTATGGTATTGTTACCGGCATTCGCAATTGGATGTTCGATCAGGGAATACTTCGAACAACTACATTTGATATTCCAATAATAAGTGTTGGCAATTTAGCGGTAGGAGGAACCGGCAAAACCCCTCACACCGAGCTAATAATAAGTATATTACAGAAAGAATGGAAAATTGCCATGCTTAGTCGCGGCTACAAGCGTGAAACGTCCGATTTTTATTTTGCTGATGAAAAAACAAATGCCAGAAAAATTGGTGACGAGCCTTACCAAATTCATAAAAAATTTCCTGATATTTCGGTAGCAGTTCATGAAAAGCGTGTACCCGGTGTAAAAAAGTTACTTGAAATTGTTCCAAAATTACAGCTTATAGTTCTCGATGATGCGTTTCAACATCGGTATATTCATGCAGGTTTATCTATATTATTAACTGATTATTCAAATATGTATAGTCGCGATTTAGTAATGCCTGCGGGTAATTTAAGGGAATGGAGAAGTGGAAGTAGGCGTGCTGACATAATTATCGTGACAAAATGTCCTACAAATTTTAAGCCTATAGAAATGCGTTTGATTGAATGTGAACTGAAGCCTGAAAACGGACAATCGTTGTATTTCTCAAATTATATTTACGATGAAATTGTACCTGTTTTTCCAGATTCTGAACCCGAAAACTGGTCATTATCAACAATAAAGGAAACGAAAGCCGGAGTTTTACTCGTTGCAGGAATTGTATCACCCGAACCAATTATTGAACAAATAAGAAAGTATAGCAATAATGTGTCTTCTCTGTTTTTCGATGATCACCATGTATTCCAGTCAAAAGATTACAATATGATTATGAGTAAGTTCGAAGCATTTAAATCAGGAGAAAAAATACTTTTAGTTACAGAAAAAGATGCTTCACGAATGGTTTCGGATAAAAAATTTCCGGAATTTTTAAAATCCCGTACTTTCGCTTTACCAATTCGGGTAGAAATATTAAACAATCAAGAATCATTATTTATTCAAAAAATTAAAAATTATGTTGTTGAAAATTCAAGAAACTGCTGATTTCCTTCTCACAAGAATTCTCTCAAAACCAAAAACAGCTATTATTTTGGGAACCGGATTAGGAAATCTGGTCACTCAAATAACCGAGAAAACTGAAATTCCATACGAAACTATACCCAATTTTCCGGTGTCGACCGTTGAAGGTCATAGTGGCAAGCTCATTATAGGCAAACTTGGTAATGTCGATGTGTTAGCTATGCAGGGCAGGTTTCACTATTACGAAGGCTATGATATGAAGGCTGTCACTTTTCCGGTACGGGTTATGAAAGCACTTGGGATTGAAACTCTTTTGGTTTCGAATGCATCGGGTGGTGTAAATCCTGATTTTGAAATCGGTGACCTGATGATTATTACCGACCATATCAATCTATTCCCCGAACATCCCTTGCGTGGTAAAAACTTTTCCGAATTAGGTCCGCGCTTCCCTGATATGAGCGAAGCTTATTCGAAAGAGCTGATTGCAAAAGCCAAACGCATTGCTGCCGAAAACAACATTCGGGTAGTGGAAGGCGTGTATGTCGGCACAACCGGTCCTACCTTCGAAACCCCTGCCGAATATCGCTACTTTCGCAATATTGGTGCTGATGCTGTTGGTATGAGCACTGTTCCGGAAGTGATTGTAGCCAATCATGCCGGCATCAAATGTTTTGGTATTTCCATTGTAACCGATTTGGGCGTTCCGGGTAAAATTATCGAAGTAACTCATGAAGAAGTTCAGGAAATTGGCAATTCAGTTCAACCACTTATGACACTGATAATGAAAGAATTGATTAATCAGGCATGAAATAATTTAAGAAAAAAAGACCTGTTCAGATTTATCCGAACAGGTCTTTTCAATATTTGTATGAAGGCATTTTAGTCTCTTTCGATATACGCTAACACTTCGCCTTTACGAACGATTTCGCCCTGTTTCTTTTCAATTCCAACAACGCGACCATCGCAGAAACTTCCGATGTGTTCCAGTCCATAGTTGGTCTGAATGGTGCAAAGCGTGTCAAATTCCTTGTATTGCTTACCATGAACCGGTTCCACTGAACCTTCGTTAAAGTCAAGTTCCCAGATTACACGTCCGGTGGCATTCGATACAACAGGTTCAGCATTTGGATATTTTAATGCACGCAAATCCGGAATCTGAACATTTCCTCCTGCGTACTTTTCTTTTATGGCTGCTTCCAATTCGGCTTCGAAACGCTTTTTAGCTTCACCCGATTTGTAGTCAATGTATTGTTTGCCGTGCATTGCAAATTCGAACAATTCTTCGTCATCTTTGCCTCTGTCCCAAGCTTTTTCTTTCATTTCGGCAATGAATTTATCCAGTTCGTTCGGATAATTATCCTGTGGATTTCCTTCGAAAAATTCAAATTTATTCTTTTCGGCTAAGGCAATAATCTCAGGATCAAGCTTTCCGGGAAGTCTACCAGCTTTACCCAAAATCATATCCCAGCTATTTTTATCAATCATTCCCCAGCGTGGTTGCCCTTTAACGAGGAACATAACATTCATCAAAGCAATGTTTTTTACATACTGACTAAATGGTGTTACCAACGGTGGATTACCCAATTTCGGCCAAATATATTTCACTTCATCAAACAGCATTACCAACAATTCGTCGGTGCTGAGTTCCTTTTTATTTACATTTTTCAAATACGAATTAATACCGGCATGAACGCCTTTCAAATCAGCCATAAGCGAACCCATCATTCCGCCCGGCAGACCGCAACCGACCAACAAAGAAGTCATGAATTTATTGCGTTCATCAATAAAATAACCCAGAAAATCGTCCACAAAACTCTGAGTCAGTCGACGTGCTTCCATATAGGCATTCATATTAATTTCGGGCACTTTGAAGCCAGCATCTTTCAACATGGCCTGAATAGTAATCACATCAGGATGAACCATACCCCATGACAGCGGTTCCATAGCCACATCAAGATAATCAATTCCAGCCTTAGCCACTTCGAGCATCGAAGCAACCGAGAAACCCGGCCCTGAGTGACCGTGGTATTGCATAATAATATGAGGGTGAGCTGTTTTAATGGCTTTGGTAATTTTTCCCAACATTTCGGGGCGACCGATACCGGCCATATCTTTCAGACAAATTTCATCTGCACCGGCTTCAATCAGTTTTTCAGCCATGTTGATATAATATTCAGCCGTATGAATCTCAGAATAAGTAATACACAAAGTAGCCTGGGCAATCATTCCGGCAGCTTTGGCATACTGAATAGACGGAATAATATTGGTCACATCGTTCAATCCGCAGAAAATACGTGTAATATCCACACCCTGAGCCTTTTTTACTTTGTACATCAACTCACGTACATCGGCAGGCACAGGATTCATACGCAAGCCGTTCAAACCGCGGTCGAGCATGTGAGTCTGAATACCCACATCATTAAATGGTTTGGTAAATGTGCGAACTGCATCGTTCGGATTCTCGCCGTAAAGCAGGTTCACTTGCTCCGAAGCTCCACCGTTGGTTTCAACCCGGGCAAAACATCCCATTTCAATGATTACCGGAGCAATTTTGGCTAACTGGTCTTTGCGTGGCACATACTTACCCGATGATTGCCACATATCGCGGTAAACAAGACTGAATTTAATTTCTTTCATTTTTATAATTCGTTTTGATAGTTTTTCAAAAAAAGAATATTTGTATAAATCGAAAACAACACAACAAGCTGATAATCTGAACTATAAACTTTTGTATTGAAACTTTGAATTTGAGTACAAATATCCTGATTTTTTTTCGTATAAAAAAGGAATTAGAGAAAAATTTCTTTATTTATTTTGTATGTGTTTTTAGAGTTAAAAACAGTTTATTAGCAGATGATTCCGACATCCTGAGGGAGCTATATCAGTAGAACAAATGACTTTGCCGTCCGAATGTAGAACGGTTGGTCTTCTTGTGAAACTTCTTCCATTTTGTAGAGCAGTGCAATCATTGTTACCTAGAGTATGTTGTGTTGAATAATCAATTGGGAAATTATGCGAAAGCCATTGAACTGATTGACAATCGTATTTTCCAACCCTGGGAAGGTGGTAAAGGAAAGGTGTCGGTGTAATATCAGTTGGCACGGTATGACTTATCTATTTTAAATATTAAAATATGCTTAAAATATTTTGATAATCCCGCTTTCAATCAACAAAATCCAAATTGTCAATTAGAACCACAACAGAATCATTATTTTAAATATCACATACACATAAAATTTTTTTTTAGGGAGAATAAAATATAGTTATCAAATTGATTATAAATGTATTATATAAAATTTATACTTTGAGAAATAGGTATAAACATACAGTCCGCTTGTTCCAATAAATATATACCTATGAAGACTGGAAAAGTTACTTTTTTTTGATAGCTTCATTAAAACAATTGACTATCTGTATGGGTTTTTGTTTAGAAAAAACTGCTCTTTTGAAAAAAAACACTATATTTGTATTATAAAATCATATAACCATGAATCCATTTCACAAACTTCGCATTGCAATTTGCAACGATCACGCAGGATATGAGTTGAAAACAAAAGTTGTAGAATTTCTTGAAGGTGAAGGTGCTGAAGTGATAAAAGATTTCGGTGCATTTTCAGCTGAAAGTTCTGATTATCCTGACTTTGCACATCCTATGGCATCAGCCATTAAACGTGGAGAATACGATTTTGGCATTTCTATATGTGGTACCGGAAATGGTATCAGCATGACACTAAATAAACACTTGGGTATTCGTGCCGCACTTTGTTGGAGACCTGAAATTGCGGCTTTGGCACGCCAGCACAACGATGCGAATATTCTTTCACTACCGGCACGTTTCTTAACGGAATCGGAAGCACTTGATATCATTGAAACGTTCTTCATGTCGGAGTTTGAGGGTGGTCGCCATCAGCGAAGAATTGATAAAATGAATCAAACGCATTAAATAATAAAAAAATAGAACCACAATATTCATCTTTCTGCTTTCCCGAAGTTTATAGCTTTGGGAAAGTCGGTTTATAAACCACTATGCAACGAACAGAAATTTCTACCTACGGCGAATTCGGACTAATCAAACATTTGACCGAAAAATTCAACATACAAAATAATTCTACCCTCAAAGGCGTTGGCGATGATGCGGCTGTATTAAATTACAGTGACAAAAAAGTGCTGGTAACAACTGATTTATTGCTCGAAGGTATTCATTTCGATTTGGTTTATGTGCCGTTGATGCATTTAGGTTATAAAGCTGCCGTGGTAAATTTCTCCGACATTTATGCCATGAACGGTCAACCGAAACAGATAACAGTTTCGCTGGGTATTTCCAAACGGTTTTCGGTGGAAGATTTGGAGCAGATTTATGCAGGATTGGAAATGGCATGCAAACAATATGGTGTGGATTTGATTGGCGGTGATACTTCGGCTTCACTTACCGGACTGGCAATTAGCATTACCTGTATTGGTGAAGGTGAGGAAGGTGAAATTGTGTACCGCAACGGCGCAAAACAAACGGATTTAATCTGTGTTTCAGGCGATTTGGGTTCAGCTTATATGGGTCTGCAATTGCTGGAACGGGAAAAAATTGTTTTCTCTGCAAACGATGAAGCACAACCAGACTTTGAAGGACGCGATTATATCCTTCAACGACAGCTCAAACCCGAAGCACGGAAAGATATTGTAAAATTGCTGGCCGACAATGAAATAGTTCCTACTTCCATGATGGATATTTCGGATGGATTATCATCGGAATTAATGCATATTTGCTCACAAAGTAATACCGGTTGCCGGATTTATGAAGATAAAATTCCGATTAATTATCAGGCAGTGGTTATGGCAGAAGAGTTGAATATGAGCATCGTGATGGTCGCCCTCAATGGCGGTGAAGATTATGAACTTTTATTCACTGTTTCGCTGGACGACTATGACAAAATAGTATTGATGGAAGGTGTAGGCATAATTGGTCACATGACCAAACCCGAATTTGGCTTACAGTTGATTGGTCGCGAAGGCGAGGAAATAGAATTGCAGGCACAAGGTTGGAATTCGTTGAGTGAATAATCTGAATAACAACAATCATTAAATAGTGTCAGAAAGAAAACACCCATTATTTTCAAAAATATAAATTAACTAAAAAGGCTTATATCATTTGTGGTTATTTTTACAAATACAACCCAAATCTATTAAGGTTATTTCATCTTTATTTTCAACCATTCATCCTTGTATATCAAATTGACTACTTGATGATTATGAGTTTTCTTTCAAATACTATTTACTGCTTGTAAAATGGTCGAAAACTTCTTTTTAAAACACAAAGCAAGATAGTAATAACAACAATAGACATAAAATGGTTGATAGTCTCATCTTTAAACAGTAATCAAGATAGTTAGCAATAAAAAACCAGGACGATATTGTAAACGTTCTGGTTTTTTTGTCTTGACTCTTGGTTCTTGAATCTGAAATCTATTTCTTCAATTCATTCTTTTCCACCAATTCAGTAAAACTCTTTGCTGCTTTGGTAAATTCCGAAGGAAGCAATACAATGGTTGTGGTGTTATTGTCAATTCCGATTTCGGATAGCATTTGCATGCGGCGTAATTCCAGTGCAATCGGGCTGCCTTCCATAACGGTTGCACCCTGAGTAAGTTTGATCGAAGCTTCCAGTTCAGCTTCGGCTTTTACAATACGCGCACGTTTTTCACGGATAGCCTCCGCTTCACGAGCCATAGCACGTTGCATGGCTTCCGGAATTTCCACATCTTTCATTTCCACCATTTCAATTTTGATTCCCCATGGTTCGGTTACCGAATCCACGTTTTTTTGAAGTGTGGCATTAATTTGTTCGCGTTCACGCAGCACCTCGTCGAGCGAATGTTGTCCGATAATGTTACGCAAAGCCGTTACCGAAAACTGATAAACTGCTTTGTAATAATCGGCCACCTGAATAATGGCACTTTCGGGGTTGGTGATTCTGAACCAAAGCACGGCGTTCACTTTAATGGTTACACTGTCTTTGGTGATGGTTTCCTGTTGTTCCAGATCAACGGTTTTGGTACGAATATCTACCCTTTGTTGAGCATCAATAAGCGGAATAATCCAGTATAAGCCGGGACCTTTGATGGATTGAAAGCGTCCGAGACGAAAAATAATGGAGCGTTGATACTCTTGAGCAATTCTAAATCCTGAAAGCAGAATTAAAACAACGACACCGATAATAATTTCGGGAATTGGGAGAATTTCCATTTTTATACGTTTTAAAGGGTTATGAAAGTTGGGTTCAAATACGCGTCAAATTTACAAAAATATTTCAGCAATAATGTTGATTCTTTTGAGAAATTCATGAAATTTATTTTCAGGTTAGGTTCTAAATGGATGTATATTATCATTTTTTAGTTCTTTTATTATATGTCCGCAATGACAGAAAATTTCTTTGATATTCTTCTTTAATTTTCGGTTATTCCAATTATCTTTGCAAGTACAAAAAAGTAGAATTATGAGTACAGAAGAAATTAAATTGCAGATATTCCGTCAGGTCGATGCTCTTGATGGTTCAAAGCTTAAGGAGTTTTATGGGCTAATGCTGAATTTTATTAACAGTAAAAAGGACGATGATGCTTGGGGTGAATTTAGTGAAGCTGATCAGAAAGGAATACACGAAGCTATTAATGAATTGAATGCAGGGAAAGGAATACCGCATAATCAGGCTATGAGTCGATTAAGAGAAAAATATTCACATGCTTAAGGAAATAATCTGGTCACCGTTATCTGTTAGTGACATAGAAAATACAATTGAATATCTGAGCGACACTTGGAATGAACAGCTTATCAATGAATTTCTTGACGAAGTTGATTTATGCTTGCAGCATATTGCTCTTTATCCCAGACTATATCCGATTATCAATAAAAAGCTGAAAGTAAGAAAGTGTGTTGTAACCAAACACAATACTATTTTCTATCAGGAAAAGAAAAATACAATTCAACTGCTCAGAATTTTCGATACAAGACAAGACCCTGAAAAATTGAAATTTAAATAAACAATAATTACTTAAACAATCGGCTGAACTTCAATAATGATGTTCAGCCGAATCTTTTTATTTGAAATTTTGGAAATTTGCTTGTAGTACGAAGTTGCCAGGACGTTACTCAGAAACAGTGGCGCTATTTCTTGTGCATTTTCTTGTTTTTTTTATGTGGAAGTCTGGAGACTCCCTTTTAGCTTCGACATAGCGAAAGACGCTATGCCGAACAATAGTACCTTTTTACGCTACGACTAACAGGATTTACAATATTTCATTTGCAAATCTTTTTATAACAAGAGGATATTTTTCTGGATTTGTCAAACTGTCAATTTCCAAATCAACGTCCAAATCTTCCCATCTTATACCCATTCTCCCCATCATACTTACATTCATCACTTCACACACCTTTGCATTTTGAAACCACGGAACACGATTATATGATATAAAATAATCCTTGCCACCTACCGATAAGTAAATTCCATCCGAATTGATAGATAAAATCTTAGCGGATATGTTCTCTATATTTTTGTTTAAATTCTTCTTCATTTTCGGTTACAATAAAAGTTATCTTTTTTAATTCTTTAGGTTTAAAACCATAATTGTATTCAAGGCTAATCTCAGGTTCAAGCCAATATTTGGCTTCGTTATTGTCTTTAAAAACGTGTATATGTATTCGGTCTTCCTCGTTTGAGAAAATCTTGAAAGCAAAACCATTTTCTTCCTTAAAAACAGGACTCATAGATTATTTGTTATTTTAAACTGCAAATGTACAAACTTCTTATTAGATACATAACAAAAAGAATAAAATTTTTGTTTATACAAAACTTCGGCTGAACTTCATTTCTGAACTCCAGCCGAAACTTTTTTATATGCAAGTTAGGTTAACTTGCTTGGAACTTCGTATAGGCTTTTTTAATTAGTGATAGCCTCACTCAAAGTGAGACTATCACTTCTTTAGCACCACCGGCAGGCTCTTACACCCACCGGAGAGTTATACTTTTTTTATTTGGTGATGACGATATGGTCGATATAGCATTTGCTAGTACAACCACTATAAGGATATGTATAATTATATACCCATTTGATTTTTCGAGTTCCTGCAGTTACATTAACAAGTCCTTGTTGCCAACCACCACCATTATATGGAAAGTTTTTCACACTAACATCATCAATATATATATCAATATTACCGGAACAACCATAAAATGAATAGTAAAAACTAATTTGACCTGCCGCTGTCAATGTAATTGACAGCGTTTCATTACAACTTGTATTATCTAATGATTTCAACGAATAACTGCCATCGAAAGCTGATTCACTATTTACTTTAAAATCACCTGACCATCCTGAAGGTAAAAGACCAGTTTCAAAACTTTGATAATATTGAGCATCTAAAGTGGTGAATGACTTTTCGTCTCCATAGCCAGTACCAACCGAGTTAGTAGCATACGCCCGTACATAATAGGTAGTGCTTGGTTTGGATTGGGTTATAGCTGAACCAAACGAAGCTGTACTTGCCGGACTTACTATTTTATTATCAGATACTGATGCATTAGGTGATTCGCTCCAACAAATACCTCTTTCGGTAATCGAGTTACCACCATCCGAACTAATAATACCACCAGATACACCACCCATGGCTGAAATGTCGGTAAAGGTTTTTGTTGTCAAAACCGGTACTGTTTTAGCTGCATTAATAGTAATTGAGCTACCATAGCTTATACCTGCACTGTTGGTGGCAAAAGCCCGAGCATATATCAACCAACCTGCCGGAATTCCTGTAATTTGGCTAACGAATGTACCACTTCCTGTTCCATCAGATGTTTTGTTATCGGCAATAGTGGGGTTCTGATTAGTCGCGCTCCAGCATACGCCGCGTTCGGTTACTGTTGCACCGCCTGTTGAAGTCACATTACCTCCGGTAGCAGCTGATGTGGTTGCAATATTGGTAGCAGCAGTAGTTGTTACAGTTGGGAAAAGTACAGTAAGCGGAGTGGCTACCGTTACCTGATTTCCGTAACTGGTAGTGGTGCTGTTGGTGGCATACGCCCTTACATAATAGGTTGTTCCGGCAATAAGTCCGCTAATGCTGCTGGTGAAGCTGCCTAATCCTGTTCCATCGGTTGTTTTGCTTGCAGCTATAGTTGGATTTTGGGTAGTTGCCCAGCATACTCCGTAGGCTGTTACAGTTGAAGCTCCATTGGCTATTACACTTCCACCAATAGTGAAAGTACTGCCGGTAATGTTACTGGCAATGGCGGTTGAAACCATGGGTGAGAACAAGGTATTGTTTATCACAATGGCTTTGGACGAAGTACCGATATTTCCCTGACTGTCTTTTACTTCCAGTGTTATGTTTTTAGCTCCTTCGGTAGTATAGGTGTAAGTAGCTGTTTTGGTGGTTGTCCAGGCCGTGGCAGTTCCTGTATCTTCCCATTTCCATCGTACCTGCAAGGCGGTTGGTGCATCTACATCGTCAACTACTGCCGAAGCATCCACCGTAATAGATTGTACGGTAGTTCCTATTAATTGAGATACGCTGAAAATAGCAGCCGGAATTACTGAACCGTAATCGCTCAGGTTTTTCCATTTAGGTAATCCTGTTTCCAGTTTCAATACCTGCGCATCAGTTCCTTTGTTTAATAGCAACCAAGCCGTGCCATTGTAATACAATATATCGCCCGCTGCCGGAGCAGTAGCAGTAGAAACCAACAAAGGTTTATTCTGTAAATCGGCAAAGCTACCCGTGGTAGCAATAGTGGCAAAAGTTGGTTTATTGGTCAAGTCCACATAACTGCCCGAGAACAAAGTTGGTTTATTCAATAAATCGGCATAACTGCCTGTTGTTGCAACGGTGGCATAAGTTGGTTTATTGGTCAGGTCGGCATAGCTACCAGAAAACAAAACAGGTTTTGCAGTTAAATCGGCATACACTCCCGAAAACAAGCTAGGTTTATTCAACAAATCGGCATAACTGCCCGAAGTGGCAACGGTTGACAATACCGGTTTTGCGGTTAGGTCGGCATAGATTCCTGAGAACAAGGCAGGTTTATTCAATAAATCGACATAACTACCCGAAGTAGCAACAGCTGCAAAGGTAGGACGGCTTATTAAATCGGAATAACTACCTGTAGAAGCAACGGTTGATAATGTTGGTTTATTAGTCAAATCGGCATAAACTCCTGAGAAAAGTGTGGGTTTATTGGCTAAGTCGGCATAACTACCCGATGTGGCAACCGCTGCAAAGGTAGGGCGGCTGATTAAATCGGAATAACTGCCCGAGGCGGCTACTGTTGATAAGGTAGGCTTGTTGGTCAAGTCAAGATAGCTTCCGCTAAATCCGTTTCCGGCTTTGGCTGCATACAAGGCATAAGGAGTACTGAGCAACTGACTTGTGCCTACAATGCTGTAGTTTGAACCTCCGGCTGGGTCGGTTTCTGTTTTCAGAAAATACGGACCACTTGCCCATTCGATAGATTGGAAAGCGATTCCACTTCCGAATTCAAAACTTACCAAACCATTGGCATTGGTAGTGGGTGTTAGGGTTTCGGTGTACACTTGTGCACCAATAGCCGAACCCTGTAATACACTTACTTTCATGGCAATTTTGGTATTCACCACTAATTGACTACTGCTATTGCGAACAACAGCTTGATAACTCAGCTTTTGAGGTGCCTGAGCAAACACACCGACAGTTAGGATAACTGCTGTCAGAACGATAAATAGTTGTTTCATAATGTTCTAAATTTTATTTGTTTGTTGTTTAAAATGTTTGTTGTTTTGTTTCGTGTTTCGTGTTTCGTGTTTCGTGTTAGTTCAAAACCAATCAACTAATCAACCAGTTAACCAATTAACCAATTAACCTTTCCCCCTTTGGGGGTTAGGGGGTCAATTCTTAATTATCTTGAATGTTTTAATCTCTTGTTTATTGTCGGTCACTTTCAGAAAGTAACTGCCGCATACAAGCCCTTGCATCGAAATAGTGGTTTCGCTGCCTTCTACTTTTCGGTTTACTAATTGCTTTCCGCTGCTGTCATAAATTTGATAAGTGAGATTCACTGTGTCATAATCCAGCACTTTCAACCGCAGAAAATCGGTGGTTGGGTTCGGATAAGCCGTACAATCGAGTGTGATTGCTTTGGCTTCTTCAATTCCGGCTACCACCGAAATTTCGTAGGGTTGTTGCACCCCCTGTGCCACCGTACCCGTAGTTCCGGTGTTGGTTGTGTAACCTGTTTGTCCTACCGAATAGCTCACCGTGCCTCCACTCCCCGTGGCATTACCGCCTGTGGCAGTGCTTGCACTTTGCGCTTGCAATCCGGTTTGGACTAAGCCTGATAAAACTATCAGGCTCACATAAACTTTTTTGTTTAGCATAATTGTCCTCCTTTTGTTAGATAAATATTGGGTTTAGAAAATAATTGGTTGGTTGATGTTTTGTAGAGACGCAAAATTTTGCGTCTCTACAAAAGAAATCTTACGCTTTCTTTGCAGCTGCTTTTGGCGAATCACTTACATCAAATCCCCATTGGCTAAGTTCTTTGGGATTATCGTGGTAGATACCCAGTAATAAATCGCGAGAGGATTTGACGGACAAATCAACTTCAACTGTGAGCAGGTCGCGTTTGCGATACGCCAGATTTGCCTGACGTTGTAGTTCTTCAGCTTGTTTGTGTAAGCTGAGTGCTTCTTCAATTTTGGGAGCATTATCTTCCCATTTGTGGTTTTGGAGCGCATTCAATGGCGATGCTACGCCATCAGCTACATGTTTTGCGTTTACTCGTGCTGCAAGTTCTAATTCCTGAGCGGCATTGGTGGGTACATTTACCCTGATTTTTGGATTTGGCATACGAAAATGATTTTATTGTTTAACAAATAGATTTATTTAGTTGCCCCCAACCCCAATAAAGAGGTTCAGAAGCCGTTTTCTACAAATTCAAGTTCCATTTAGGGTGTCGGAAGTTCAATTTCCCCGAAATGAAGTTCACATCACCCATCTTTAAGTTCATTTTAGGGGGATTGAACTTCAAATTCATCGAATTTAAGTTCAAACGAGGGTGTTGGAACTTTAAATTACCCATTTTTAAGTTCATTTTAGGGGCATTGAACTTCAAATTACCCTCCTTTGAACTTAAATTACCCTCCCCTGAACTTCATTTATCTTTCTTCAACTTTTCCAAAGTTTTAGAACTTTGGAAAAGTTAGTAGAAAAAAACACCTGCCTTTGAATGCAATCTCTCTTCCGTTCAAAGGCAGGTGAATATTAATGTTGTAATACAATTGCAATATTGCAACTGTAATCTTGTATGTTTAGAATTGTTATTCTCTCTAGCAAAAATGCTGTATAAATCAACCTTTCAGGGTTAATTAAGCATAATACTATCGTATTAATTTTAGTAGATAAGTTCATTCAATAGAGCAGTTTAGTATTTATTGCTACAAAAATAATAAATGTTTTGAAATAAAATATAATTGATGGAAATATTTTTAAAATATATTTGTCGGGATGCATGGGATGGCAGAAATACTATTCTGTCGAGGAGAAGAATCCCAAGAAACCGGGACGATAGAATTCCGATTCTGTCGAAAGGGAAGGAAATAAATGACAGAGTTGGAACTCTGTCATCCCGGGAAACAGGGATAATCGTTTTCCGACAAATATAAAACGGTATTTTTTTTTGTTTGGAACTTCATTAGAACCATGATATTCTTCACTATTCACAGGGTGACTCCAAGTCACCCCATGAATAAATAAGTTCACCGTTTGTGAAATGGCTGAACTTTATTTAGACCCCAGATACAGCAGGAACATCCCAATCAGCACACCAATCATATCAATTAATTTCAGTTTGATATTTTTGTCCTTCATAACGATTGCACCGTACAGAAACGGAACCACCACACCAGAGCGACGAATGGTAGAAACGACCGAAATCATGGAATCAGGCAAGGTGAGTGCATAGAAATAAACAAAATCGGCTGTAACGAGAAAGAACGAAATCCAGAAGATTGACCATTTGAAGCTAAATGGAGTGGTTTTCTTTCGGGTAGGTGCCCACAGAAACAGGGTGATTATCCCCATAATGGCAGCCTGATAGAAAGTATAATAAACCTGAACCGACATAACGTCGTAGCGTTTCATCAAGTATTTGTCGTACAAACCGCTCAATGCTCCGGTAAGTGTGGCCATGACGATAAACCAGAACCATTTATTTGTTTTCAGCGAAATGCCTTCTTTTTTGCCGGCAACCGAAAAGAGGTAAAACGAAAGTAACGTTATTCCCACACCGGCCGCCTGAAATCCGTTCAATTTCTCGCCAAAAATAAGCATAGCACCTACCACAGTCCATACGGGTTGTGTGGCTTTGATGGGCGAAGCGAGCGAAAGTGGCAAATGTTTCAGTGCAAAATAGGCAAATAGCCACGAAGTCAGTACGATGGTCGCTTTCAGTACGAACAGTATATGTGCATGAAAATCGACCCTTGGCACAAAAAACACGGAGCCTTTCAGCGTTTCGGGGAAAAATTCGGATAAAATAAGGAACGGAACAAGCGTCAGACATGAAAACAATATCGAAACAAAGATGACCGGAATGACCGCATTATCTTTTAAAGATACCTTTTTAAAAACTTCGTACGAACCTAACAGAATAGCAGAAACAAAAGCTAAGAATAACCACATCGGGAATTTACAATTTAATCATTTACAATTTACAATTTGAGAAACAAAAATTCAATTCCTTACAAATCTTGTGTTTTTTATTCTCCCTCTCAAAAACTCCAATTCCTATTCCTTTCTTTTTTGGAAAAAGTCCCCGAAGGGGGATAGAGGTCAAGAGAGGGTTGGGGTGAGGTTAGGGGGCAAAAATATTTTCAGGATATTGAATATCAACTAAGTATAAGCCTTGCGCCGGAACAGAAACACCGGCTTTGCAGCGGTTTTTGGCTTCAATAACGGCACGGAATTCATCGACTGACATTCTATGACGACCCACTTCGAACAATGTACCTACAACGGCACGCACCATGTTTCGCAAAAACCGGTCGGCTTCAATCGTGAAAACCCACTCATCACCTTGTTTCGACCATTCAGCGTGGGTAATTACGCAATTATTCGTTTTTACGTCGGTGTGCAGTTTGCTGAAACTCGTGAAATCACGGTATTCGAGGAGAACGGATGCGGCCTGATTCATTGCTTCAAAATCCAGTTTATCGCTGATTCGTGCTGCCAGTTCAGTTCTGAAAACATCTTTTTCGGTAAACACATGATATTCGTAACGGCGCGAAACAGCATCAAAGCGTGCATGTGCATCGGGCTGAACTTCAACAATTTGTTGAATGGCAATATCGCGGGGCAACAGGTTGTTAAGCTTGTTCGTCAGATCAAATTCCGCCGGTAATTCAGCTCCCACATCAAAATGAGCTACCATTAGCCGTGCATGAACTCCCGTATCGGTACGGCCGGCTCCGGTTATTTCGGTTTCAGTGCGCAAAACAGTGCTTAAAGCCTTTGTCAGAACTTCCTGAACGGATATTCCGTTGGGTTGAATCTGCCAGCCGTGATAAGCGGTTCCCTTGTAGGAGAGGTATATGAAGTATCGTTTTTTCACGCTGCAAAGATACAACCATAATTAATAATTGACAATTAATAATTAATAATAAAGGTATAGGAACAAATAAAAGAGCAGAATATCAATTAGTTATTCTGCTCTTCGATTTAGAATTTGTGTTTGAATCAGGCAAACAATTTCTCGATTTGTTCGGCGTAAAATTCCTCGATTACGTTTCGTTTGATTTTGAGGGTGGGCGAGAGGAAGCCGTTTTGCTGCGTCCATTCTTCGGCCACAAGTTCGTATTTCTTTACTTTTTCTGTATCACCAAAATGCTGGTTTTGGTGTTTCACTTCATCATGAAAACGTTTCACTACATGAGGATTTTCAATGATTTCCTGATTGCTTTCACACTTCAGTTTGTGCTGTTTGCACCACGATTTCAGATACACAAAATCTGGTGAAATCAATGCAGCAGCAAATTTCTTGTTTTCACCTACCACAATCATATTTTCGATGAAAGGCGACTCGGTAAATTTGGATTCAATCAATTGAGGATTAACGTATTTGCCAAACGAAGTCTTGAAAATACTTTTCAAACGACCGGTGATAATGAGCTGTCCTTCTTTTGTAAACTCGCCGGTATCGCCCGTGTGCAACCAGCCTTCAGCGTCAATCACTTCGGCTGTTAGTTCAGGGTCTTTGTAATAACCGAGCATTACATTATGTCCGCGACAGCAAATTTCGTCGCGCTCAGCCAGTTTTACTTCTACGCCAGGAAGCGGTAAGCCTACCGTTCCCACTTTCCGACCATTTTTGCCGCGCTGACTCACTGCAATTACCGGAGATGTTTCGCTCAGTCCGTAACCTTCGAAAACCGGCATGCCGATAGCCGAAAAGAATGCCGCAATATGGGGCTGAATAGCCGATCCACCCGAAACCACAATATCGAAATTGCCCCCGATTGCCGCTCTCCATTTGGAATAAATGAGCTTGTCGGCGAGCTTGAATTTCAGGTTGTAATACCAGTTCCGACCTTCCAATTGATAATGTGTAGCCAGATTAAACGCCCAGAAATAAATCATTTTGCTGACCAAAGGTAGTTTTTTGCCCGACAGGTAAAGTTTATCGTAAATTTTTTCGAGCAGGCGTGGAACACACGACATCATCGTCGGGTTGATTTCCTTGATATTGTCGGCAATGGTAGCCAGACTTTCGGCATAATACACCGACATGCCGAGGTACTGGTACAGATATACCAGCATCCGTTCGTAAGCATGGCAAAGTGGCAGAAAACTTAGCGCTGTTTTACTCCATTTGGCTGGTGTTGATTCCAGGTTTTTAAGCTGATTGACTATATTGCTGTGCGAAAGCATAACGCCTTTCGGAAAACCCGTTGTTCCGGAAGTGTAGATTATAGTTGCCAGTTCTTCGGGTTTAATAGCCGCTTTTAGTTTGGCCAGTTTTTCGGGTTGTGGATTGGCTTTTCCACTTTCAATCAACTGGTCGAGGTACTGATAATCGTTTTCCTGATTGACAAAGGTGAAGATATGTTTCAGCGTTTTGGTTTCTTCAAAAATAGGTTTCAGTTTGTTGCCAAGTTCTTTGCCTTCAACAAAAATCATTTTCATTTCGGCATGATTCAGAATATGACGGTAATCGGCCTGACTGATAGTAGGATAGATAGGAATGGAAATGGCTCCGATTTGCATAATGGCAAAATCAATCATATTCCATTCGGGGCGGTTGCTGCTCACAATCCCGATGTTATCACCCGGTTTGATCCCAAGTTTCAGCATACCGTAACTGATGTTGTTGGTTTGTTCGCAATACTCCTGAATGTTGAATTTTCGCCACTCACCATCCCGTTTACAGGCCAGAGCGGCTTCCTGATTTGGATAACTTTCGAGGTAATTATCCAGAATGTCAAACAATCGCGTTACTTCCATAATACTATTTACATTTTAATCATTTACGATTTACCATTGAGCCAATTGACTAATTATCCAATCACAAATTACTGAAAAACAATTGTTCTGTTTTTGTAAGCCAGAATTTTACGTTCGATATGTTTTTCAACTGCATGAGAAAGAACAATTTTTTCCAGATCGCGGCCTTTTTTAATCAGTTCTTCCACCGTGTCTTTGTGCGAAATGTGCGTTACATCCTGATCGATAATCGGTCCGGCATCCAAATCGGTGGTAACATAATGGCTGGTTGCACCGATAACCTTCACACCCCGCTCGTGAGCTGCATGGTAGGGCTTTGCACCGGCAAAAGCAGGAAGGAATGAGTGGTGAATATTGATGATGCGGTCGGGATATTGTTGAATAAAATCAGAAGAAAGGACTTGCATATAACGGGCTAATACACAAAATGTAACGCCATTTTCTTTAAGCAAAGCAAGTTGTTTGGCTTCCTGTTCGGCTTTATTTTCTTTGGTAATCGGGAAAACGTGATAAGGAATATCAAATCGTTTGGCAACACTTTCCATATCGGGGTGATTACTGATAATCAGCGGAATTTCAACATGCCACTCACAGGCTGCATAACGTGCCAGTAAATCATACAAACAGTGTGACATTTTGGAAACGAAAATGGCCATGCGTGGTTTTGTATCCGAGAAATAAAGTCTGAAAACCATGTTGAAACGCCCTGCAATCAAGGTTTCGAAATACTCACCTATTTTTTCTTTGGGAATCTGAAAGGTATCCAATTCCCATTTCACACGCATGAAAAATACCTTTTCCTCGCGGTTTACGTATTGATCCAAATATAGAATATTTCCCTTGTGCTGATTAATAAATTCGGTAACCACCGCCAGAATTCCCGGCCGGTCAGTGCAGTGAATCAAAAGTACTGCCGTATTATCATTTCCTTTCATCAAATTTCAATTTTATACATATTTTCAACCTGCAAAGATAACATTTTTGAATAGCAATGAACAAATTACACACAAAAAAAGCAACTCATTTCTGAATAGCTTTTTTGCGGTAGGATAGAAGTTAACCAACTGTAAAGCAATAAAATCCGGCTAACAAGAATATGTGATATTAAAATAGTATTTTTGAGATTAATTTCAAAAAAAACTGAAAATGATTTTGGTAACAGGAGCAACCGGATTGGTCGGAGGTCACATAATCTGGCGTTTGTTGCAGGAAAACGAAAGAGTGTCAGCAACTCGCCGGAAAAATAGTAAGTTAGATTCAATACGTACAATATTCTGTTTTTATTCAAAATATCCTGATGAATTTTTAGATAGAATTGACTGGATTGAAGTGGAAATCCTTGATGAAAAATCTGTAGCAATGGCACTTCAAAATGTGTCAGTAGTATATCATTGTGCGGCTGTTGTTTCACTTGGTTCAAACAATTCGAAAATGATGGAAACAAATGTATCAGGAACAAGAAATATTGTGAAAGCATGTTTGTTAAATGGGGTTGAAAAACTATGTTTTGTAAGCTCTATTGCAGCTTGTGGAAAGTCTGAAGATCAAAGATTTATTGATGAAAAAAGTGTTTGGGTCGACAGCTTCTGGCAATCAGCATATTCCCGAAGTAAATATTATTCCGAACAGGAAGTCTGGAATGGTATAAAACAAGGATTAAAAGCTGTAATAGTTAATCCGGGGGTTATATTAGGAGTTTCGGGTACTGAAACCGGAAGTTCTGAGTTATTTGCCAGAGTACAGAAAGGCTTGATTTTTTACACGAATGGCGGTAGTGGTTATATTGATGTTCAGGATGTTGCAAAAATAATGATACAACTGGTCAAATCTGAAACTACAGCAGAAAGATTTGTTTTAGTTTCGGAAAATTGTTCGAACCGTAAGGTATTGAGTTTAATGGCAAAGGGATTCAATAAACAGAAACCAATTATTGGGATAGGAAAACGAATGTTGGTTGGAATTGGATTTTTATCCGAAACAATAGGAAAAATATTTAGGTTTAAACCCTTAATTGACAGAGGTAAAGCTCGCTCAGTCACAAACAGAGCTTATTTTAGTTCAGAAAAGGTGAAAAAATTATTGGATTATAAATTCAAACCCATAGAGGAATGTATTTCAGAAGTATGCCGTTTTAGACTCAGGCTGTAAACTACGTTAAAAGTGGAAGCCAAGTTTAAGTCCAAAACTGGTCATTGCAGTCTGTCCAAAATAGTTGTAAATCCCTGAATCATAGGTTTCTTTCACCTTTGTTTTAATTGAATTGACACCCACGAATAGACTACCATACAAATCGGATTTATGCTTTATTTTATGAATAATTCCGGCTGAAAGTTTAGTAAACAGACCACCTTCGTACCCGGAAGTTAACCCAAAAGAATACCCCGTATCGAGGTCAACATACGGAGAAGTATTGGTTTTGAGAAGAACGCTTTGCATGCGGATAAATACCGGAATAAAGTTTACTCTTTGATTAAATCCTACTGGAAAAATAATTTGATAGGAAGCACCTAAACCGAAAAATAAATCTTTAGCATTAATTTTTTTATTTCCAAAAATCATTGAAATTTCAGTGATTGCTGATGTGGAAAAGGCATTTCGGGTTCCGCAAATCCCCCCTGAAAGTTCTAAGCTGCCGCCAAAATTTTCAGAATACAATGCTTCAGTGCTTTGAGAATCATCTGTTGAATTTCTCGAACTTTCAATTGTTGTTTTCTCAATACTTTTTATCTGCGAAAGTTGAAACTGAAATTTTCGTCCCGTTTCTGTTTTTAGCATAATCAGTTCATCGGTTTTTAAAACAATTTCGCCTAAATAAGATTCTCCCGACAGAAGTATTATTTTATCTTTTGAGACAGATTCTTGGGCAACAAGTTGTCCCGTAAAGATGATTAGAAAAAACAGAAAAAGAAGATGTCTCATTAATTTCGTTTAATTAAATGATGTGGTCTGAATAATTTCCTTTAATCCTGAAAGGAAAATATTTGCATCCTGTTTTGACAGGCAAAGTGGAGGTAATAAGCGAATTATATTTGTTCCGGTCACACCGGTAAATATCTTTTTTTCAAAAAGCAATCTGTTTCTAATATCTTTAATAGGTATGTCAAATTCAAGTCCAATCATTAAACCTAAACCTCTGACTTCCTTAATTTGCGGGATTTTTTTTAATTCAGCAATCAGATATTGTCCAATTCTGTCTGCGTTTGCAACCAATTGTTCTGCTTTAATGATGTCAAGAACCGAAATGGCTGCTACACAAGCCAAATGACTTCCACCAAAAGTTGTACCTAACAAACCATGAGAAGCCTCAAATTTAGGACTAATCATTACAGCGCCAATGGGAAATCCATTGCCCATTCCTTTTGCTATGGTAATTAGATCAGGACGGATATCAGCATATTGATGAGCAAAAAACTTACCACTACGACCGTAACCTGACTGGACTTCATCAAGAATTAGCATAGTACCCGTTTTAGTACATTCTTCGCTTAGTTGCTGCAAAAATTTAATTTCAGGAATACGAATTCCCCCAACGCCCTGAATTCCTTCAATAATAACAGCACAAACATCTTTATTCTTTAGTATTTGCCGAACGGATTCAATATCGTTTAAAGCAGGAAACTCCACCTCAAAACCTTCGTTTATTGGCGCTATAATTTTAGGATTATCCGTAACACGTACTGCAGCCGAGGTACGACCATGAAAACTTTTATTAAATGCAACAACTTTACGACGACCCGTATGAAAAGATGCTAATTTTAGTGCATTTTCATTTGCTTCAGCTCCCGAACTAACTAAAAAAAGAGAATAATCATCATATCCCGATAGTTTACCCAATTTTTTAGCAAGCTCAGTCTGTAATTTATTGACAACAGAGTTGGAGTAGAAAACAAGGTTTTCAAGCTGCTGAGTCAGTTTCTGAACATAAAAGGGATGTGAGTGACCAATTGAAATAACAGCATGACCTCCATACAAATCGAGATACTCAATGCCTTGACTATCAGTAATTCTAGTGCCAATTCCTTTAGTGATCTCGATATTGAAAAGTGGGTAAACGTCAAATAAATTCATAATTTGTCAGTAAATAAAGTTGAAATAAAATTATCCTTTTCCTGATTTTGATAATGTAATTTGCAGAAAATTAGCCACAAAAGTAATCTAAAATTTAGACAAGCTAAAACAAAAACATCAAAAAAAATAGTGTAATTTTACGCCAATTATTTTATAAACAATTTATTCTCTTCCCGAATATGGACAAACAGGTCACCATATACTGTAAAAACACTCAATCATACCACGTTTACCCTACAGGCATTTCTTTGATTGAAATTTATGAAGATTTAAAAATTACGCTTAAATATCCTGTGATGGCTGCTCGCGTAAACTATAAAGTTGAAGATTTGAACTTTTTGGTTTACAAACCGAAGGATATTGAGTTTATTGATTTGAGCACTTCTTCAGGTATGCGTGTTTATGTCAGGACTCTCAGTATGGTGATGGCAAAGGCAGTTTCAGAATTATATCCACATGCCACACTTCGGATTGAGCATCCAATTTCTAAAGGATATTACTGTCAACTCGATAATCTAGGTGAAACATTAACCAATGAAGTTATTGAAAAAATAAAGAACAGAGTAAAACTGATTATTTCGCAGGCTAAACGAATTGTTTGTGAAGAAAAACAAACCAGAGAAGTAAAAGAATTATTCTTAAATCAACCCTATCAGAAGGATAAAACCACACTTTTTGAAACCCTTGGAAATCCTTATTTCAGATTTTTTCGAATAGAAGATTTCATCGATTATTATGCCGGTGTTTTACTTCCATCGACCGAATATTTAGGCGTTTTTGACCTAATTTCGTATTACGATGGGTTGCTTTTACGAGTTCCCAATCGTGAAAATCCTGTGGAACTTGAAGAAATGGTTATGTTCCCAAAAATGTTCGATATCTTCAAAGAATATGTAGGCTGGAATAAAATCATGAATATGAGCAACGTAGGTGATTTTAATATCGCCTGCCAAAATAATCAGTCGTTTAATCTTATTAAGGTTTCGGAAGCTTTACATGAAAAGAAAGTAGCTTCTATTGCCGATATGATTTCTCAAAAGTCGGAGAAAGTTAGATTTGTACTGGTTTCCGGTCCTTCATCATCGGGTAAAACCACCTTTAGTAAACGACTTTCGGTACAATTGATTGTCAGTGGATTAAAGCCGGTTGTACTTTCATTGGACAATTATTTTGTAAATCGCGATGAAACTCCTCTGGACGAAAATGGAGAATGGGATTTTGAACATTTACATGCGTTGGATCTTGAATTATTTAATCAAAATTTGAAAAGTTTGCTCAATGGAGAAGAAATAGAAATTCCTTTTTTCAATTTCGAGGATGGGAAAAGATATTTTAAAGGTCAAAAGCTTAAACTTGAAGATGACAGTATACTGATAATGGAAGGTATACATGCACTTAACCCGGATTTGATTCCGGATATTCCTCAGGAAACCACATTTAAAATTTATGTTTCGGCACTCACCACTATCTCAATTGATAATCATAACTGGATTCCGACAACGGATACAAGGCTGCTCCGACGAATAATTCGTGACTACCGTTTTCGTAATTATTCTGCTAGAGAAACCATTGCCCGCTGGCCCAGCGTGCGACGTGGTGAAGAAAAATGGATTTTCCCATACCAGGAAAAAGCAGATGTGATGTTTAATTCTGCTTTGTTGTTTGAATTAGCTGTACTTAAAAAACATGCAGAACCTATTTTAGCCGAAGTGCCGAAATACTGTGATGAATATACTGAAGCTCACCGACTTATTAAATTCTTGAATTATTTTGTTCCCATACATGACAGAGAAATTCCACCTACATCATTGTTACGTGAATTTTTGGGTGGAAGTAGTTTCAGGTATTAGCTTAAAAAGATATTAATATATGACCTATAATTAATAATTTATATTGTAATTTCTATTGAATAAATGATTAATTTAAATAATTGTTAGTACTTTTGTACGTTATTTTATAATAAGAATTTGTTTACAAAAATTTGATGAAGAATAGAACTCTAACAATACTTTCAATCTTGATGTTGTTATTTCTGAATATAAATGCACAGGGCAGAGGATTGATAAGTAGTCAACGTTATAACTCTGGTGGTTATTTATTTTTTTCAGCAGGTCCTGCCTATTGCTATACCACCGACACCAAAGGTGATTTTTATAGTCAACCACCATTCTTTAATGGAACTAATTTGAATGCTTCATTAGGCTTCAAACAGATATTTCCTGAAAATTTTGGGTATAGGGTTAATCTTATTTATGGAAATTATGTTGGAGCAGATACTAAAAGTAATCGCCATGCTTCTTTTTACTCCTTCTCGTCAAATATACTCGAACTTACAGTTAGAGCTGAGTACACTATTAAGTTTGGTGGAGAATTCAGATTTCAAAAGCAAAACAGTATTTATGGTTTTGTAGGATTAGGTGGATTTAGTTCTGATGTGAAGGCTAATCCTTTTGGTAATTATACGATTGAACCGGTTGTTAAAAATTCTGTTGCTGCAATTATTCCTGCAGGTTTTGGTTATCAATATGAATTCAGAAATGGATTGACACTTGGGGCGGAAGCTGGAATTCAGTATGGTTTGTCAGACGCATTAGATGGTTATATTGTTGCCAAATCAAGTAACGATATCCTTGCAAATATTTCCTTTACAATTGGCTACAAGATATTTTAGATTCAGTTTTTGGTTTTTTTAGCAGATACAAATAATGCAGTGATTAATCACTGCATTATTTGTATCTGCTATTTTGTAACCAAAAGATATATAAATAGAGCTACTTAAAATAGCAGCTCTATCTGAAAACTAGTAGTTAGTTTTTTATGCTTTTCCGGCACTACCCAATACATTTACTGTTTTGTGAGCATAGAGCTTTTTCAGTTCGTCACGAGCTGGTCCTATATACTTGCGTGGATCGAATTCGCCCGGTTTAGTTGCTAATACTTCACGAATAGCTGCAGTCATTGCCAAACGACCATCTGAATCAATATTAATCTTACAAACAGCTGAAGCAGCAGCTTTACGCAATTGTTCTTCAGGAATACCAATTGAATCTTTCAAAGCACCACCATATTTGTTGATAGTTTCAACATATTCTTGTGGAACAGATGATGCTCCGTGTAATACAATTGGGAAACCCGGGATTTGTTTTTCAATTTCTTCCAAAATGTCGAAGCGCAATGGTGGCGGAATAAGAACTCCATTTTCGTCACGTGTACATTGAGCTGGAGTGAATTTGTTTGCACCGTGTGAAGTTCCGATTGATATAGCCAAAGAATCAACACCTGTACGTGAAACGAAATCAACAACTTCTTCGGGGCGAGTGTAAGTGTGGTGTTCAGCAACTACATCATCTTCTACTCCAGCCAATACACCTAATTCACCTTCAACACTTACGCCATGAGCATGTGCATATTCCACAACTTGTTTGGTTAATGTGATGTTGTCTTCGTAAGAATGGTGTGAGCCATCAATCATAACTGACGAAAAGCCAGAATCTATACAACTTTTACACAATTCAAAAGTATCACCATGATCTAAATGCAATACTACAGGGATGTTTTGTCCCAATTCTTTTGCATATTCTACAGCACCCTGAGCCATGTATCGAAGCAATGTTTGGTTGGCATATTTACGCGCACCGCTCGAAACCTGTAAAATAACAGGAGATTTTGTTTCAACGCAAGCAGCAATAATAGCCTGCATTTGTTCCATGTTGTTGAAATTGAACGCAGGAATTGCATATTTTCCTTCAATCGCTTTTTTGAATAAGTCATTGGTATTCACCAATCCAAGTTCTTTGTAACTAACCATTTTGTGAGTATTTTAAGTGTTTGATAATTCGACTGCAAAAGTACTCTTTTTTCAGTAATTATGAAAGAAAAACAATGTGTAATTAATTTTACAGCAGTTTTGACAAACCGTCATATAATATGACAAAAAAACCTCAATCCTATTTAGGATTAAGGTTTTTAAATTTCAAAAATAACACAGTTACTTACTTATGACCATGTTTCCATTTTGGTGGGAAGATAGGTCTATGTGGTCTTACAGTGTCATTACGAAGTGAGTCAAAAACAGGTTTTGGATGATGTACTGAGATTGAGTCAAAAACAGGTTTTGGATGTTTCACAAAAGTTGTGTCATGAGTAGGTTTTGGATGTTTCACGAAAATAGAATCACAACCTGGTTTCTTTCCGTGATGCAAAGAATCAGCTGCCAATGAATCTTTAACGATAGTTGGACCACCTTTACATTTAGAAATTACAGATGATGCATCGGGTGCTAAAGCATCACTTGAACACGAAGAAAAATAAAAAGCCGAGAATAAAAACATTGATACCAATGCCAGAGCTAATTTTTTTGTTTTCATAAGCTTAAAAACATTTTTATGGTTAATAAATGATTAGTATTTTCAATAGTAAAACAATACATATTGATACGATGCAAAATTGCAACAAGTTTTTGAATAAAAAAGCAATAATTTAGCATTTACACTGAGAAATATTAGTTGTTTACTGATAAATATTAACTCCAACACATTCTTCATGACATTAAAAGAAAGTTAAATATCACTGATTTCATTGACACATAAATATATAATGTATTGTATACGAGTTATATAGTCTTTATTTTGATGTTTATTCTTATAATTTTACAATGGCATTATATTATCATTTATAGTTCTTATTTTTATCTTTGCAATTACAAATTCCTAATGAAACTATCGTATAAAAATAAATTATTTTTTCTGATAGTTTAATTTGAATTTTAGCAGGAAAAAAAACAACTTTCATCGGGGAAAAATGCTTTCTTTGTCGATTTTATGTAGGAATGCTGTATTCAATGCTCTTATCTTTGCTGCATAAATTTTAAAAATAAAAAAATATGGAAAACGAAGTAAAAAACTCGTTTCGTACGGGTTACACAAAAGGTCTTGGTTTCGGACTGTTTCTGCTATTGCTAGGTGTTGTTTTTCTGGGATTGAACTTTGGGTTTATTCCTCATGAACTAAGGCACGTATTAATCTCATGGCCTATGCTGCTTATTGTTATCGGTATAGGAAACTTTTTTAAACGCCATCCGTTCTCAGGCACTATCCTGATTATGGTTGGGAGTTTTTTTATTATTCCGCGTTTTATTGAAGCTTATCCGGCATATTTCCCGGGTATGACTGATAATTTTGCGCATATTTACTGGCCATTGTTACTTATAGCAGCGGGCATACTGATTATTTTAGGTAAAATTTTAGGTACAAAGTGGGGTTGGAATAACTGGAATTCGGAATGGGAACATAAGCACCATCACCGTGAATACCGTAATTACCGTCACCACAATCATTCTAACTGGACAGGAGAAGGATTCTCAAAAAATAGTATTTTTGGAAGCGGTGACCATATTGTACTTGATCCCGAATTTAAAGGCGGTGACATGAGTGCCGTTTTTGGTGGAATTACCCTTGATTTACGCCGAACTAATCTGCCGGTTGGTGATACTGTGCTGGAAATAAGTGCTGTTTTTGGAGGAATTACCATATATGTTCCGGTCGATTGGTATGTTGAAACTCATCTGGATGCTGTTTTTGGTGGATTTCAGGATAATCGTATGCCTAAAGACCCAACGGATAAAACCCGTAAACTGATAATTACCGGTTCGTGCGTGTTTGGTGGAGGTGAACTTAGAAACTAAAAAGCCTGTCAACTGATAATTGAAATGCAACCATTACTTACAAATACAACCAAAACGCTGCAATACTTCCTGCTATGGATGGTTTATGGGATAATTCAGACGATTGTTTTGAGTTCACTAACTTCCATTCACAGCTGGGTATTGTGGGTGGACGGGTTTGTGCATACGGCTCTGTTGGCGGCTATTGGACTGATTTTGTGGAATGTGATTAAGTTTGGTAATTTTGGCGCACTCACACTTTATCAACGACTTGTGAATCAAATTGCGCTGGCGGTACTAAGCTTAGGATTGTGGTTAGGTGGTGGTTACGGCATTATTTATTTGATTGCAGGAGAAGAAATCACCTCAAAACTGATTCCTTTGTTGCCAATTCGCGGGTTGTTGGGCTTGCTTATTTATCTGATTATCCTTTTGTATTTCAGAAACACTGTTTTATCAGCTACTACTACAGAAGAAATAATTGATGCACAAGTTAATAATGAGGATAAGAAACCAACTAAAACCTCAGATATAGAGTTACTTGAACGGATAGCTGTAAAATCGGGAACGAAAATTCATGTGTTACTTGTTCCTGATATTCTTTATCTTCAGGCTGATGGCGATTATGTGCAGATTTTTACCCGCGAAGGAAAATATTTAAAAGAACAAACTATGAAGTATTTTGAGGAGCATTTGCCCGAGAATCAATTTGTACGCGTTCATCGTTCGTTGATAGTCAACGTTGAAATGATTTCGCGTATAGAACTTTACGAAAAGCAGAACCAATTACTCACACTTAAAAATGGTCAGCAGATAAAAACCAGTCCTTCTGGGTATAAAGCACTCAGAATGGCGTTGAATCTGTAGATATGTCAATACTATTATTTGTTTTTTTATCCACCAATATTATCAGGAAGCAATTCAAACAAAAGCGGCTGTACTCATCACGAATACAGCCGCAAACATTCTTTGTCCCCATTCAGTGGGTTTTGGGGCTAGTTTTTTCAGCAAACCATAGTTGGTTTAATCAGTTTAAAAAAGTCATTTCCTTTATCGTCAACCAGAATAAATGCAGGGAAATTTTCCACTTCAATTTTCCAGATTGCTTCCATACCTAATTCAGGCCATTCTAAACAGTCTACTTTTTTGATATTTTGTTGTGCCAGTATAGCCGCCGGTCCACCAATTGAACCCAGATAGAAGCCTCCGTATTTCTTACAGGCATCTGTTACCTGTTGAGTTCGGTTTCCTTTGGCAATCATAATCAGACTACCACCATTTTCCTGAAATAAATCCACATACGAATCCATACGACCGGCTGTTGTAGGACCAAATGAGCCTGAAGGCATTCCTTTTGGAGTCTTGGCAGGACCTGCATAGTAAATCGGGTGATCTTTCACGTATTGTGGAAGCGGTTTGCCTGCATCAATCAGTTCTTTGAGTTTGGCATGTGCAATATCACGACCAACAACTATAGTTCCATTTAATGAAAGTCGGGTGGATACCGGATACTTTGACAAAATAGCCAGAATATCTTTCATGGGCATATTAAGATCAATCTTTACGGCATTGCCTTCGCCCTCGTTGCGCAATTCTTCAGGAATTAATGCCCCAGGATTATCCTCCATGCGTTCAACCCAAACACCATCTTTAGTAATTTTTCCTTTGATATTACGGTCGGCAGAACACGAAACAGCCATCCCCACAAAGCAGGAAGCACCGTGGCGAGACAGACGCACTATTCGAATATCGTGTGCAAAATACTTACCACCAAACTGCGCACCATAACCAGAAGCCTGAGCCTGTTTCAGAATTTTTTGTTCCATTTCCACATCGCGGAAAGCCTGTCCAAGTTCATTTCCTTCAGTTGGAAGTTCATCGAAATACTTTGTTGAAGCCAGTTTCACGGTTTTCATACACGCATCGGCCGATGTTCCGCCAATTACAAACGCAATGTGGTAAGGCGGACAAGCTGCTGTTCCGAGCGTTTTCATTTTCTCAGTCAGGAATTTTTCCAACGAAGTCGGATTCAATAACGCTTTTGTTTCCTGAAACAAATAAGATTTATTGGCCGAGCCACCACCTTTGGCGATAAAAAGGAATTTATATTCGTTTCCGTGACTTGCCACCAGATCAATCTGAGCCGGAAGATTCGTGCCTGTATTCACCTCGTCGTACATGTTCAATGCAGCATTTTGTGAATAACGCAGGTTTTCTTCGGTATATGTTTCGTAAATTCCTTTCGACAAAGCTTCCTCGTCAGTTCCGTCGGTCCACACGTTGTTTCCTTTTTTTGCGTAAACAGTAGCTGTTCCGGTATCCTGACAAAAAGGCAAAATGCCTTTAGCTGAAATCTCAGCATTTCGGAGCATGGTCAAAGCAACATATTTATCATTTTCGCTTGCTTCAGGATCTGCAAGGATAGCTGCCACCTGACGTTGATGTTCAGGACGAAGCAGGAACGAGCAGTCGCACATAGCAGCACGAGCCAACACGGTAAGTGCTTCCGGTTCAACCTTTAAAATTTCCTGTCCTTCAAATTCAGAAACAGAAACATGTTCTTTGGTGAGTAAATAATATTCTGTTTTGTCTTTTCCCAATGGAAAAACGTCCTGATACTTAAATTCTTTTGCCATTATTCTTTCTATTTACAATTTATACATTTACAATTTACAATTGGATTGCTGAAAAGTGCTGCAAAATTAGAGAAATTATTCTTAATCAAATATTTTTGGTTCTTTAAGATATAGAAGGATTTATATAATTGACGGGGTGACTTAAAGTCACCCATGTCAATCTCGGTAAGAATTGGAATTCTACCATCCTTATTAAAACAGCGTCAGTTGCCCGTCTTCATCTTCTTTTGTCCGATAAATATCCTCCGCGCTATCGGGCGTTATCTGCTTTTTAGTTTTTGATTTTGCTGATGCCGGAGTTTTCGGTTTGGAGGTTTGGGAAATTATCTTTTCAGATTTTTCCATTTTCCCATTTTCTGCATCCGACTCATCTTCAGTAGTTTCCACCACCATTCCGTTGACAATAAAAGTTACCTTTTGCGCTTCAGGAGCAGTTATTTCGGGTTCGGGAGTTACTTCCGGCTCAACTTTTGGTTTGGCTTTAGCTTTTGATTCAGCTTTTTTGGAGGGTTTTGGTTCTGTTTCTTTTACTTCAACTTTGGTTTCAGCCTGAATCTCTTCAAGCTCAGTTTCTTCCACATTTTCCTCATCAGTATCTTCAACTACCGGTGTTTTTGGTTCTTCCACGGGTTTAAACCTGACCGGTTCAAGTTCGTTGATAGTTGCAACGTCAAATGTTGTCAAACGTTTACCTTTGGCTTTATAACTTTTCACACCGATAAATTCATCAGCATCCAGCACCAATGTTTCGCGGTAAGCATCATTTCCACCCATAATGACTTCAAAGCGTGGATAATCAACATCAGACATCAATAACATTCTGGATTCAGGATTATCGCCCAGAAAGTTTTGTGGTTTAGTTGATGGTTCAAGCTGGAAGCGTTTCAGGTAATAGAATTTCTGTTCGGCATCCCAAAGGGCAACTGTCCACACTTTGTTAGAATCGAATTTTTCAATTGCAATAATGTCCTTATCGTAGTGGTTACTCAAATCAAAATTACTCGTGTAAAAAGTACCTTTGCCTGAAACCACCAGAATGGAATCTTCACTCAGGAATTCGCCCAGATACTCCCCTCGGTTGTCGTAGTTAAGGCGCAACACATCCCTGTCGAACCAAACCTGACGACCACCCAGTGTAGAACCACCTTTGGTTTTGAGGGCAATTTTCTGAATATCATTTTTAGTCAGGATATTACCCTGAGATTGCCGTCCCTTGATAGAAATCTCACTAAAATCTTTTTCAAAGTTCAGTTTGAAAAGACGTGGTTTTGGTTTTAGTGTCACACGAATTACTTCCGCCTCGCCATTTGGATTCATAGTGAAATAAATCACTTTAGAACCTGTTGTGCCTTGCGTGATATCATATTCTTTATCTCGTGTTATTCCTTGTATTGCAAAACGTTTGATGTAGTACGGACCTGATTTTCCATCACGATAAACACAATTGTAAACCGTGCGTTTATCGTTCTTTTTAAACACATCGATATGCATAATATTTTTCCCGACAAACAATTTATCAGCCACCTTTACAACCTTATATTTTCCATCTTTAAAGAATAGAATAATATCGTCAATATCAGAACAATTACATACAAATTCGTCTTTTCGCAACGATGTTCCAATAAAACCTTCTTCATAGTTCACATAAAGCTTCTCATTGGCTTCCACCACTTTAGCTGCCACGATGGTTTCAAAGTTACGAATCTCGGTACGTCGAGGAAAATCTTTTCCGTATTTAGCTTTCAATCCTTCGTACCAGGCAATGGTGTAATCCACCAGATTTGCCAAATGATGGTCAATCTCGTCAATTTTCTTCTGAATCGAAATCAAGGTATCATTGGCTTTGTCAGTATCAAACTTGGTGATACGCATCATTTTTATTTCGAGTAGTTTCAAAAAGTCTTCGCGCACAATTTCGCGAATAAAATCCTTTTTGAATGGTTCTAATCGTTTGTCAATATAGGCAATTGCTGCATCCTGCGAGTTACTGTCCTCAAATCCCTTATCCTTATAAATGCGGTTTTCGATGAATATTTTTTCCAGCGATGTGAAAAACAGTTGTTCCAGCAATTCGGCTTTTTGTATTTCGAGTTCAGCCTTCAGCAAGTCTTTGGTATGGTCGCAACTGATGCGTAACATCTCACTTACACCACAAAAGCGTGGCTTATTGTCGTGAATGACGCAGCAGTTTGGCGAAATACTCAATTCGCAATCGGTAAAAGCGTAAAGTGCATCAATGGTTTTGTCGGATGACGAGCCGGGCAGTAAATGTACCAGAATTTCAACCGTAGCGGAGGTATTGTCATCAACCTTTCGGATTTTTATTTTTCCTTTATCGCTGGCTTTTATTATGGATTCAATCAGCTTGGAAGTGTTTGTTCCGAATGGAATTTCGGTAATGGCCAGCGTTTTATTGTCAACTTTACCAATTTTTGCACGAATTTTCACCGCTCCTCCCCGCTCCCCGTCATTGTAACGAGCCACGTCAATCGAGCCGCCCGTTTGGAAATCGGGAAACAGCACAAATTCTTCATCGCGCAAATACGCCACACAAGCATCCAGCAATTCGTTGAAATTGTGAGGTAAAATCTTGGAGTTCAACCCTACAGCAATACCTTCGACACCCTGAGCCAACAGCAAGGGGAATTTTACCGGAAGTGCAACCGGTTCTTTGTTACGGCCATCGTATGACGACCGCCATTCGGTGGTTTTTGGGTTGAAAACGGTTTCGAGTGCGAATTTCGACAGACGTGCTTCGATGTAACGTGGAGCTGCTGCACCGTCGCCGGTAAGTATATTTCCCCAGTTTCCCTGACAGTCTATTAGCAAATCTTTTTGTCCGAGCTGCACCAACGCATCGCCAATAGACGCATCACCGTGAGGGTGAAACTGCATGGTGTGACCCACAATGTTTGCCACTTTATTGTATCGACCATCGTCCAACCGCTTCATTGAGTGCAGAATACGACGCTGTACAGGTTTCAAACCATCGTAAATATCAGGCACGGCACGTTCCAAAATTACGTACGATGCATAATCCAAAAACCAGTTCTGATACATACCTGAGAGGTGATGCTTCACCGCATCGTCCGAAATTTTGGGTACTTTATAAGTTGAATGCGCAGCAGATTCAGCCTCAACAACGATTTCATCGGCTGCGCCAGTGGTTTCGTTCTCTTCGTTTTCCGCTTCAATAATTTCGTCTGTGCTCATGGAAAGTATATATTAGCCCCAGCCCCTAAAGGGGAGTGTAAGGCATAATTTAATTAAAATATTAAGTAAAAGGTCTTAAACTATTCAACTACTCACACTTTAAGTCCCCTATTGGGGGATTTAGGGGGCTTCTTTTTCAAATTCAATCGACAAAAATACAAAAAAAATAGTAACTTTGCACCTCATTTTTCAGTACAATTTTGATTGAAATCTGTCTTTTTATATTCTTACAACTTGTAACTCGCAATTCATACCAAATATTATGGCTTCACAAGAAGATGTTTTTAAAAAACTGATTGCTCACTGTAAGGAATACGGTTTTGTGTTCCCTTCGAGCGAAATTTATGACGGACTGGGTG
This sequence comes from Paludibacter sp., assembly GCA_037134195.1. Lineage (GTDB taxonomy): Bacteria > Bacteroidota > Bacteroidia > Bacteroidales > Paludibacteraceae > Paludibacter. Next base: position 36,774 of record JBAXMR010000002.1, read on the forward strand.
CCGTTTACGACTACGGTCAGAATGGTGTTGAACTTAAAAATAACATCAAAAAATACTGGTGGGACAGCATGGTGCTGCTCAACGAGAATGTGGTGGGGATTGATGCCGCCATTTTTATGCACCCAACCACCTGGAAAGCTTCGGGACACGTGGATGCATTCAACGACCCCTTGATTGACAACAAGGACAGCAAAAAACGCTACCGTGCCGATGTGCTGATTGAAGATTTGCTCGCCAAATACGACGACAAAATGAATAAGGAAGTGGAAAAAGCTGCCAAACGTTTCGGCGAAAGCTTTGACGAAGCCGTTTTCCGCTCCACCAACGAACGTGTGCTCGAAAATCAGGCCAAACGCAATGAGATTCATGCCCGTTTTGTAAAAGCATTGAACGATTCGGATTTAGCCGAACTGAAAGCCATTATTGAAGATTATGAAGTGGTTTGTCCCATTAGCGGAACACGAAACTGGACTGATGTTCGTCAGTTCAACCTGATGTTCTCAACCGACATGGGTTCAACAGCCGATGGTGCTTTGAAAATTTACCTTCGTCCCGAAACAGCTCAGGGAATTTTCGTGAACTTCCTGAACGTGCAAAAAACCGGTCGTATGAAGATTCCGTTTGGTATCGCCCAGATTGGGAAAGCCTTTAGAAATGAGATAGTTGCCCGTCAGTTTATTTTCCGTATGCGCGAGTTCGAACAAATGGAAATGCAGTTTTTCGTTCGTCCGGGTGAGGAAATGAAATGGTTTGAACACTGGAAAGAATTCCGCCTGAAATGGCACAAAGCACTGGGTCTTGGCGACCAGAAATACCGTTTCCACGACCATGACAAACTGGCTCACTATGCCAATGCAGCTACCGATATTGAATTTGAAATGCCGTTTGGTTTCAAGGAAGTGGAAGGAATTCACTCACGTACCGATTTCGATTTGAGCAGCCACGAGAAATTCTCGGGCAAAAACATCAAATACTTTGATCCTGAACTGAATCAGTCTTACGTCCCTTACGTTATCGAGACTTCTATTGGTGTGGATCGTACCTTTCTGTCTATTATGGCAGCTTCGTACAAAGAAGAAGCGTTGGAAGGTGGCGATACCCGCGTGGTACTGACATTACCACCGGTACTTGCTCCTGTAAAAGCAGCTATTTTACCGTTGGTAAAGAAAGATGGTCTGCCCGAAAAAGCACGTGAGATTATGGATGATTTGAAGTTTGACTTCAAATGCGGTTACGATGAAAAAGACTCTATCGGAAAACGTTACCGTCGTCAGGATGCAGTGGGGACACCGTTCTGTATTACCGTAGATCACCAGACAATGGAAGACAACTGTGTAACCATTCGTCATCGCGACTCAATGCAACAGGAACGTGTGGCTATTGCCGATTTACAAAAAATTATAGGCGATGCAGTGAATATGAAAAATCTGTTCAGAAAGATTGTGGGATAATCTCTACAAACTTCAATATACAACCAACGGGGTGGCTCAAAGCCACCCCGTTGTTATATCAAGACAAATCTCATAATCTATCAAACAAAAAAAGGATGCATTTCTGCATCCTTTTTTTGTTTGAATAACAGGCACTGTTCAGCCCGTTATTTTTGAATTTATAAAACCACTTTAGCTATCTGATTGCCCACTTTTACAATAACCAGTCCTTTGGAAGCAACAGGAATAGTGTTCATACCACTTATGGTTTGTTTTACAAGCAGTTTCCGTCCTACTGCATTATACAATTCCATTACTTGGCCGGCTACGGCAGTAAAGCGTATAACGCCATCGGAGGCAGAAACTGAAAGATTTGCATATACATTATTTAACGCTGTCCAAATTCCGGCATTAAGCTGGAAAGTAACCGAAGTAGCACCTGGGCTACTTAATGTCAGTATAGCTGTATCAGCATTTGAACCACCGTTCACATAAGAAATTGTTACAGCAGTATTTGAAACTGTACCATTTGTTTGAGTCAAAATCTTTGGATTTACATCAAACAAATTTGCATTTGTACCACTGATTGCCAGTGTGATATTATCAGTTAGATTAGTACCACTAACATTAATTATACTACTAGGAACAGCAATTGTCAAAATTGGAATAAGAACTTCAGTAATTGTAATTGTTGGGGTTGCGACTGAAACTGAACCAAAAAGAGTAAGGTCGTCAATTCTCCAGTTGGCTGTGTTAGCAGAAGCACTACCAGTTCCGTTATAACCGTAAATTCTGTAAGTAATTGCTGATGAAGCAGACGAACTAATACCAGTCTTTGATTGCAATGCCCATGATGATGTATTAGTTAATGTGCCGGTTGTTAAGTCAGAAGCATAAGAATCAGCACTACTTCTCAATGTGAAACTTAATGGTCCTGTAGTTGTTGAGCGGGAACCAAAAGATATTCCAGTTAATGTGTAGGTTGATTTGGCAGCTGGCGTAACTGTGAATTCGAAGTAAGCACTTCCGCTTGCAGCAGTATTTAAAACACCTGTTTTAGATGCAGCACCAGCATTATTTGTACCTGATGCACCAGTATAACCCGTACTTGCACTAGTAGTGGAAATCATTGTTGTTGTTCCGTTGTTGTTACCTTGTATTAAGTCACTTATTGTAACATTAGTAGTTACTGAGCTTGGAGTAGCTGTTCCTGCTGTAAAATTCCATGCACCCAAAGTTTGCGGAGCAACACTTATGGTCAAAGTCTGTGATGCATCAGTGGCAGCGTTATAATTAGCACTAGCAGCTTGTGAAACAGTCAAAGTTGTTGTTCCAGCAGCTACAACATGAACTAAACCTGTGGTCGTATTGATTGTAGCAACTGCAGTGTTTGAACTTGCATAGCTCAATGCATTTGTAGCAGATGTCGCAGATGTCGCTGCCAACGAATAATCAGCGTCACCTACATTTTTTGAAGCAGTCGCTGCCAATATAATTGTTTGGTTTGCTTTAGTAATATTAGCTGTCAAGCCAGTAGGCTGTGTCAGCGTATAGTTTGCAGCTTTTGTTCCACCTAATGTGCTGGTTGAAGTTACTGCAATTCCATCTGCAACATTTACATCGGCAAAAGTACCTGTACCTGTAAGTGTAACATTATCTGAATTTATTATACCTGTCAATGTTCCTGTAATGACAGCTGCATTTGTGCCATCATAAGTTTTTGAAGTAGCTGCAGCATCAGGTAAAGTCAATGCTTTTGCATTTACTGTCAACGCCTGAATAACATCGGCAGCAGGATTAAACGATCCGTTACCAGCCTGTGAAGCGGTGATATTGGTTGAACCAGCACCTATAATTGTAACTGTTGAACCACTTACTGTAGCCACAGCTGTATTTGAACTAGCATAAGTTACTGGCAAAGTAGAACTTGCTGTTGCAGTCAAATCAAAAGCAATACCACCATAGGTCACTGAACTTAATGCGCCAAACGTAATTGTTTGCGGAGTTAATGATTGATTTACTGTCAGAATCTGATCAACTGATGTAGCAGCAGTATAATTTGTATTGCCTGCTTGCGATGCAGTAATTGTTGTAGTTCCAACTCCAACAATATGAACTAAAGAACCAGTAATGGTAGCCACAGCTGGGTTAGAACTTGAATAGCTTACAGTTAAGCCTGAACTGGCAGTAGCTGTTAAACTAAAATCAGCATCAGAATTCAATTTTGCTGCCAAAGCACCAAAAGTTATGGTTTGACTGGCTTTGGCAATGGTAAAACTCAATGTGGCTGCAGAACTAGTGCCAACTGCATTTGTTGCAGTAACATCAGTTGAAAACGAACCTGCAGCAGTTGGAGTTCCGGTAATTGCACCCGTTGTAGTATTCAACGAAAGACCGGCTGGCAAAGTAGTTGAATTAGCAAGGGCATAACTTGTTGGTGTATTTGTTGCAGAGATATTATACGAAAAAGCTGTTCCTACAGTTCCTGTTGGAGATGCAGCTGAAACAACAGGAGGAGTTGCAGCTGCCGAAGTTGAAGTAACAGCAACATTATCTATACTAATTTTTGCACGACTTCCAGTTGTTCCACCAGTTGCATTATATTCATAAAAACGAATTACTGTAGAAGTTGCATTATTAAATGAGGCAGGCAAAGCAATACTAGTAATTGATCCAGAACTTGCAACATTGTTTGTTACATTCAGAACAGCCGCAGCAGTCAATTCTGTAAAAGTAATTCCATCTGTTGAAGTAAATACTTTTAACGAAGCTTTTCTATCACCAGTACTATTAGCTACTTGAGCCCAATCAAAACTTAAAGTTCCAGCATTTCTCCCTGTAAAGTTAAGATATAAATCAACTGCAACTGCACTAGTATTATCTGTTGAACCTGTTGATAATAAAACTAAATTTGCTGTCCCTCTTTGAACGCCTCCTGAAGTAGTAGTTGTAAAAGTAGTTGATGCAACTGTTGTTTTCTTTCCATCTGGTATTGTCCCAGTTGCATTTACTGCAACAGCTGTCCATTCAGTACAATCTGTACCATTAAAATTAGCTGGCCAGTTTGTTGTATTTGCAATGTTTGTGAAAGTTTCAGAATAATCTCCACTTGACATTAAATACGGATTTGGTGTGAGAGGATTTATTGTCACAGCCCAGGCACTTACACTTCCCACCAGTATCGCAAAGGCGAGAATTAATGTTTTGAAAAAAGTAGTTTTTCTCATGTTGTTTGTTTTTTTTAATATTATAATAAATTATTGATTTAATTTTGCAAAGATAAGCCTATTCCTTGTTTCCTGAACCTGAAATGCATTACAAAAGCATTACATTTCTACATAAAAATGGCATTTTCATACCAATAAGGAATGACAAAGATAAAAATTAGTATCTGAATATGCAATAGGGTTTTGAATTTTCAGTAAATAAATATTCATTGTATTCATGAATATTTTCAGTATTTACGGGCATTAGCGAAGGTTTTAAAAAATAACGTTTGTAAATATAATTTTGTTTAGAATTCATAATTATATTTTTCGGGACAAAATATCAGAAAAAAAGGGAGTCGTTGCAGACACCCTTTATATTATAATGAGAAAATCAATTTTACTTTCAACTTTAAATTTGTCCGAAAATCTATTGTAATATTAGTGTAACGGTTACATTATCGGTTGAAGTTACTCCTTTGGCTATGTAAGTGCCTGTTAAACCGGTACTAAAAGATGTGGTGCTGTTGGCATTAAAACTATATGTTTTTTTCAATACGCCAGTTGAAGCCAGATAAAGTGACAAAGTTCCTCTGGATGTATCGGTATTTACAACTTTAACTATTTTTCCGGTACTGGTTATGGTTATTTTATGAACTACAGGAACGGCAGTTACAGTTCCACTTAACGAAACGGTTTTGGTAGTAACATTAGCTGCCGATACAGATAAATTTTCTGAATAGGAATTAGCTGTTAATCCCGATTTTAAACGAACATAAATGTTGGTTGAAGCTACAGATCCGCTTGTAGGAGTCAATGAGACAGCCGAAGAGCTAAAACCTGTACCCGAAGTCAATGAAATTTCGTAATCAGCCGGTGGAGTTACTACTAAATTACCGGTGAGATTAGCACCCGAAACTGCTACAGTTTTTTCGGACGATGGTCCTGAACCCTGCACGTATGTAAAACCTGATAAGGAACTTACAGAAGTAGAAGTGGTTGGAGGAATATATGCTGTGGCTAACAGTTTAAAACGTTTCACCGGTGTGGTATTTGTAGCCGTAAAAGTATAGGTAGTACCTGAAGTAAAGATATTCACGGTTTGATTGGCTACAGAGTCAATAAGATACAATGAACTGTAAGTTGGTGACAAATACTGACTTACGATAGTCATGGTATATTGTGTGTCAGAACCTGCCTGAAAAGCAATATAGGTATTGTTCATATCGGGTACGGCATCTACCTGAAAGTTTCCGGTAGCTTCGGCAGCATAAATTTGCATAGCCACTGTACCGGTCATTTTGTAACCATCCCAACCATTGTCGAACCCACGTGTGCAAGTTGGTTCATAAAATACCCACATTTGGTCTGAGCTTGTAGCTCCTACCACGTCAATTCTCAGTCCAGGATAATTTTGAGAAAAACTTTGAAACGACAACATCATAACTGTAAAAGCGACTAACGCTAATTTTGGATTTCTTTTCATAATTTCAAAATAAAGTAATTAAACGTGAATTTATAGTATTAATAATATTTTTAGGAGTGTTCCAGCTTATAAGAATTAGTCTGTTATTATTTCAAAAAACAAAGATATATAATAAATTAAATTTTGAATCTTTTGATTTTTATGTAGTAATAAATACTAAGTATCAGTAGTACTATTTATAGTGTGTTTTGTTTTAAATAAATCACACAGTATATAACCCAATCTTTGAACGCGTCTAAATTCGGGGTATTTCAACAATTTGAGAGTCATATATACTTAAAAAACAGTAATATGAGTATGTAGTACTTATTAATATATATGTATGTATATTACATATATATACATAAAATATATTCTTATCATAAATTTTTTCTTGTTTATTTAACTACTTCTATAGATTCTAATACTACATATTTAATAAATATTAATTGTATTATTGGGTTAATTCAAAAACTTTAAGATTTCGAGTTTTTGAATAAAGGTTAATATTAATTTTTTTTGTTCAAATACATAAATTATTCTGTAATGTCATATTGTTGTAGTCCTACACTGTCAGTCATTTTTTCTATAGTGAACTAAAACAGTATCTTTAGGTTTTATAAGTTGAATTCAAGTGACTATTACTAATGCTTTTCAGCTGTTATTTGTTAGTTGAAATAGTAGTATATGGCTATAATTACAATCTTCTAACTAATAAGTATTACACAATGAATAAATTGCTAAAACAAAGAAGAGTGCCTGCAAAGGCACTCTTCTTATGAACAAAGGAACTAATTCTCAAACGTAAACAACACAAACTAACCTAATCTAATCTATTCAAATCAAATCTATATTATTATTGTCACTGATACTGTATCTGATCCGGCTACACCCTTAACAATGTAGGTTCCTGCCTTTAATCCTGTATTGAAAGAAGTGGTTGAATTGGCATTGAAACTATACGTTTTTTGTAAAACACCGGTAGAAGCAAGGTAGATAGTCAATGTGCCTTTTATCGTATTTGCATTCTTAACTGTTACTGTTTTAGCCGAGTTTGTAATAGTAATTTTATGAACTATTGGTGCAGCTGTAACACTTCCGCTGAGTGCAACAGTTTGAGCTGCAACATTGGCTGCGGTAACTGTCATATTTTCGGAATATGTATTTGCGGTTAAGCCTGATTTTAAACGAACATAAATGTTGGTTGTAGCTACAGTTCCACTTGTTGGTGCTAAAGAAATAGCTGAAGATGTAAAGCCGGTACCTGAAGTCAACGATATTTCGTAGTCTGCGGGTGGAGTTACAGCCAAATTACCAATCAAATTAGCTCCCGAAACCGTAACTACTTTTTCAGACGATGGACCTGAGCCCTGCACGTATGTAAAACCGGTTAAGGAACTTACTGAGGTAGTGGTTGTTGGTGGAATAGTTACTTTGGTTACTAATTTAAACCGTTTAATAGCTGTTGTGTTGGTAGCTGTAAAAGTATAGGTACTTCCGCTTGTGAAAATATCAACCGTTTTATTAGCTACAGAGTCAACAAGTGATAAACCGGTAAAAACTGTTGAGAGATACTGACTTACAAAAGTCATAGTGTATTGAGTATCAGAGCCTGCTTGAAAAGCAATATAAGTATTGTTCATATCAGGCACTCCATCAACCTGAAAATTTCCTGCTGCTTCGGCAGCATAAATTTGCATTGCAACTGTTCCGGTCATTTTGTAACCATCCCAGCCATTGTCAAAACCTCGTGTTGTTCCGGATACCTGAAAAACCCACATTTGGTCTGAACTTGTAGCTCCAACTACATCAATTCGTACTGCTGGATAATTCTGAGAAAAGGCTTGTAATGATAATAACATTAAAGTTAGAATTACAAGTACTGGTCGGATTTTGTTTGTAATAGTCTTCATAATCGTAAAATTTAAAGGGTGATTATTTATTATTAATTATTTATTTTGTCGTGTAACTAATTGTTGATTTCGACATTACAAAGATAAGCTAAGTTTATTATTACGCTGATATACAGGTATGTGTGGTATTTCATTTTGTGTCTTGTAGTAATTTATTTAATTTACTTTGCGTGATTTTAATTCAGATTAAACAAAAACGAACAAAAGATTAAACCAACAGTGGAAATTTACATATAAAGTAAAACAGGGAATTGAAATTTGTAGTAAATATTTAATGCGGTAAAAAGCAATTAATAAAAAATATGACAAGAATTGATATTTCTGAATTAGTTAATGCCTTTTAAAGAAGAAAGTGTTTAAATCTCTGAGAAATTTGTAACCAGAAAATATTAATATATATTATGCTTTAATGCTTTAAAATATACATCGTTTAACTCATATGAACTACAAAACAAGCATTAATGAATTAAAAATCACTAATTGAGTGTTAATTTAAACAGTAGGCGAAAATTTCTATGAAATATCTTCTACTTATTACTACAGATGACTTATGATTTTAATATAGTATTAAATTGTAATATACTGTATTTCAGTGTTTTGTACAAAAAATAATGCCGCTAATTAAGCGGCATTATTTGTAGAGTTAAAAAGTTGAACTAATTAATTTTGTCCGAATGAACCTCCGATAATGTCGAGTAGTTCGTTGGTAATGGCTTGCTGGCGCGATTTATTGTATTGAAGTGAAAGTTCCTGCAATAAATCGGTAGCATTATCTGTAGCAGTCTGCATGGCAATGGTACGTGCAGCGTGTTCCGAAGCACAGGAGTCGAGCAACGCGGTGTAAACTTTCAACCGCAACACTTTCGGAATCAATTCATTCATCAGCGTCGGACGTTCAGGCTCTACAATGTAATCGTGTGCCACAGTTCCTTTGGCTGGCTTGGTGAGCTGAATAGGCAGAAAAGTTTCAGTAGTTAGTTTCTGATTGCTTTTGCTTATAAAATGATGATAGATAATTTCAGCTTTATCAATGTGTTTATCTTTGAACAACTGAATAAGCTGGTCGCTGAGTTCGAGTGTGGCGTTGTAGTTGGGTTTATCGGCCATACCCTCGAAATTTCCTTCAGGCTCAAAACCGTGTTTCCGGCAGGCTTTGGCTATTTTCTTTCCTACCGGATAAATAAGAATATGTTCGTGTCCCAGTTTATGGTATTTTTCTATCGTTTGCGAAAGTTGCTTGGACACATTAGTATTGAACGCACCGCACAAACTTGAATTCGACGAGAAAGCCACGATAGCCACACGCTTCAGCTCGCGCTCTTCGGAAAATACCGACGAAGCATTGTCTTCGGCACTCAAAAAGTTGTTCAGCAGTCCGGTCAGCTTTTGCTCATACGGGAAAAAGTTCTCGATGGTTCGTTGCGCTTTACGCAATTTTGCCGACGATACCATCTTCATAGCCGATGTAATCTTCTGAGTCGACTTTACCGACTGTATGCGCGATTTTATTTCCTTTAATGAAGCCATAGATCCAATTAATAATTAATAATTAAAAATTAATAATTATTCTGTTCTGTTTTTAATCTCAAATCCAAATAACCAACATGTAATCCAAGAATGGTTAATTCTTAATTATTAACTATTAATTATCAGCTATTTACTCTTTTCGCTACTTCGTTAGCCACTTTTTCGATAATGGCAGTTACATCGTCGTTGATATTACCGGCCTTTATAACGTCCAGCACATCAGCCTGATGTGACAGTTCGAGTACCATCAGGAAATCTTTCTGAAAATCCTGAACTTTTGTCAATGGCACCGACGACAATAAACCATGTGTACCGCAATACAGAATTGCTACCTGTTTTTCAACCGACATTGGTTCGTGCAAAGCCTGAACGAGTAAGCGGGTATTTTTCTGACCTTTATCAATGGTCATAGCAGTTACCGGGTCCATATCGCCACCAAACTTGGTAAACGCTTCCAGTTCGCGGAACTGTGCCTGATCAATTTTCAGTGTTCCAGCCACTTTTTTCATCGCCTTAATCTGAGCGTTACCACCCACACGCGAAACGGAAATACCCACGTTGATAGCCGGACGAATACCCTGGTTAAACAAGTCGGTTTCAAGGAAAATCTGACCATCGGTAATCGAAATTACGTTGGTAGGAATATAGGCTGACACGTCGCCGGCCTGTGTTTCGATAATTGGTAATGCTGTAAGCGAACCACCACCTTTTACTTTACCTTTCAGACTTTCGGGCAGGTCGTTCATTTGTTCAGCCACTTCCTGCTGCGAAATGATGCGGGCAGCACGTTCGAGCAGGCGTGAGTGCAGGTAGAAAATATCACCGGGATAAGCTTCACGGCCTGAAGGACGACGAAGAATCAGCGATACTTCACGATAAGCTACTGCCTGTTTCGACAAGTCATCGTAAATTACCAGGGCGTGACGTCCTGTGTCGCGGAATAACTCGCCAATGGTTGCACCGGCAAATGGTGCATAATATTGCAGTGCAGCAGGGTCGGAAGCGGTAGCCGAAACGATTACGGTGTAATCCATAGCGCCGTGTTCCAGCAGCGTGTTGTAAATGTTAGCCACGGTAGAACCTTTCTGACCGATAGCCACGTAGATACAATATACAGGTTCGCCTGCTTCAAAATTCTGACGTTGATTGATAATGGTGTCGATAGCCACACTGGTTTTTCCGGTCTGACGGTCGCCAATGATAAGCTCACGTTGTCCGCGTCCGATTGGGATCATGGCGTCAACAGCTTTCAAACCCGACTGAAGTGGCTGGTTTACTGGTTGACGATAGATAACTCCGGGAGCTTTACGTTCCAACGGCATTTCAATCATCTCGCCGCTGATTTTACCCTTGCCATCAATTGGTTCACCCAACGGATTGATAACACGTCCCAACATTCCTTCGCTCACATTGATAGAAGCTACACGTTTGGTACGTTTCACGGTATAACCTTCGCGAATCTGACTGGTTGGTCCGAGCAATACGGCACCCACGTTATCTTCCTCGAGGTTCATCACGATGGCTTTGATACCATTTTCGAATTCCAGTAATTCATTTGCTTCGGCATTACGAAGTCCGTAAATACGAACCACACCGTCGCTTACCTGAAGAACTGTACCTACTTCGTCGAACTGAACACCGGTGTCAATTCCTTCGAGTTGCATCCGAAGTATTTCGGATACTTCGCTCACCTTAATATTATCAGACATCTTATTTTTATTTACTATTTAAACATTTACAATTTACCATTTTTCAATTGTCAATGGTAAATGGCAAAATGGTAAATGATTATATGCTTTTTTTATTTTTCTCAATATATTCGTTTCTGATTCGTCGTATCTGACCGGAAACGCTGGCATCCCAACGCACAAAGTCCACTTCGAACATAAAGCCGCCAATGATTTCGGGATCAATGATTTTTTCCATTTCTATCGTTCCGCCGGTAGTGTTTTCCACCAGTTTCATCAGCTTTTTCTCTGTATCAGCATTTACCGGAGTTGCGGTAGTCAGTTTTCCATAGAAAATATTTTTTTGCTTGCGGTACAACGCAATATATTTCAGGGCTATTTCCTGCAAATGACTTTCGCGGTTGTTTTCCAGAATCAAGTCCATAAAACGCTCAAAAGGTTTGCTGATTTTTACACCGGCAGCCGTAACAATGATTTTACGCTTTTCGGCAGTAGCCAGCACCGGATTATCAAGCACAGTGCGCAATCCGGCAAACTGACTAAAATGTTTAGTCAACGCTTTCACCTCGGTGTACACACGATCCTGTTCCTTGCTCACACTGGCAAACTCCAGCAGGGCAGTGGCATAACGAACCGGTATGAGTCCTGTATTCATTTACAATTTATTCATTTACAATTTACAATTGGCAGAACTAGTTAACCAATTAACTAATCAACCAATCAACTAATCTACGATTTTGAGACATTGATTTCGTCGATCAGGCGGTTAATCATCACCATCTGTTCGTCTTTTTTATCCAGTTGTCCGCGAATCACTTTTTCGGCAATGTCGATAGACAAAGCAGCCACCTGACGGCGGATATCGCGAATGGCATCATCTTTCTCAGCCAGAATCTGTTTACGGGCTTCGTCAATGATTTTGGCAGCTTCAACACCGGCTTTATCCTTCGCTTCTTTAATAAGCAGGTCGCGGGTAACGGTTGCATCTTTCAGAATATTAGCCTGCTCACGACGGGCTTCGTCGACAAGTGCCACACCCTGAGCTTTGACAACAGCCATTTGCTCGTAAGTTTGTTTTGCAACCAACAACGATTCATCAATGTACGTTTTGCGTTCCTCCACCATTTTGATAATGACAGGGAAACCATATTTCGTCAGGATGAATACCACAATTCCAAACGAAAGTAACATCCAGAAAAGTAATCCGGATTCGGGCAATAGTAGAGCCATAATACTTTTAATTTACAATTTATCAATTTACCATTTACCATTGGACGAAATGATTTTAACACCATTCCGACCAGGTAAATTGTATTTTTAAGGTTATATCAATATCTGATTGATTTTACCTTTGCGCTGTTATTAAAGGATAAATCCGCAAACTACGATAGCAAACAAAGCTACAGCATCCACAAGAGCCGCAGCAATAATCATGGCCATACGAATGTCGCCACCTGCTTCAGGTTGACGGGCAATACCTTCCATAGCTGAACCACCGATACGACCGATACCCATACCTGCACCAATTGCAGCAAGACCTGCTCCAAGACCTGCACCTAATTTTGCTAAACCTGCACCAGCGGCAGCTTGTAATAAAATTGACATTAACATAACTTTTTTGTTTTAATTATGACCCTAAACCCCTGAAGGGGCTTAAAAGCCAAGTTTATAATTAATTATTTGTTTCAACTATCTAATCCCAAGTCCCTTTTAGGGGATTCAGGGGTTGTCTTTTAATGTTTCTGATGTGGTTCAACCCGTGCCAGTCCGATAAATACAGCCGACAACATGGTAAAAATATAAGCCTGAATATAAGCCACCAACAATTCTACAAATCCGATAAATACACTGAAGAAAATGGAAACTCCGGTCATACTTGCATTCATTCCCACGCCTAATTTCACAGTAACGAATACCAGACAGGTAAGTCCCAACACGATAGAGTGACCAGCCAGAATGTTGGCAAAAAGTCGAATCATCAGCGCAAAAGGCTTTGTAAAAATACCAACCAGCTCGATAATCGGTAACATCGGTGGCACTTTCAGCCAAAGCGGTACATCAGGCCAGAAAATTTCTTTCCAGTATTCCTTTGAACCTCCGATATTTACAATCAGAAAAGTGATAACCGCCAGCACCATCGTAATAGCAATATTGCCGGTTACATTGGCACCTCCGGGGAAAATCGGAATCAATCCCAGAATGTTATTGGTAAACACGAAAAAGAACACAGTCAGTAAATAAGGTGCGTATTTCTCGTAACCCTTACCAATACAGGGTTTTATCACATCATCGTTGATGTTCATGATGAACATTTCCATCACTCCGGCAAAACCTGTTTTAGATTGCAACGGATTCTTTTTGTATGATCTGGCCACATACATAATGCAGACAACCATCAATATACTGCTGAACAGCAGCGCGAAAACATTTTTGGTAATGGAAATATCAAACGGACGAACTTCTTCGCCTTTCGCATCTTTCTCCACAATTTTACCTTTGTATTTTCCTTCTTCGGCAATGCTGAGTCCTTCGTAAACAGGTGAATGGTGAAACTCCGACGACAGAAATACGTGCCAGCCGGTCGTTTTGCTATAAACCATCACCGGAAGCGGAATGGAGATTTCGTTTTCACCGATCTTGGTTATGTGCCAAACGTAGGAATCCGAAACGTGTTCCAAAATAAAAGAACGAACATCCAGTTCTTTCGATTCTTCTTTTTTCTGCTCAGGTTCGTTGGCATACAGCCCCGCAACCGGTAAAGCCAGAAGAACAAAAAGTAATATCTTATACAAAAGCTTCATCTACGCTTCTTTTTTGATTTGTTTCTCGACAGTATAAAAAATGAAAGTTTCCAACCCAATGTATGTGGCATAAAATGCAGCAAACACAAATCCGAAAACACGTATATTATTTTTCACAATAAAATAAAAACCAAGCACATAAGCCATCGCAAAAACCAGTTTCACCAGTTTGAGAATCATATACAGATTCACCAGCTTTTTGCCGTCCTTTTTGTAGTTCTTTGCCAGAATCCAGATCATTGAGGCTCCCATCACAAAGAACACACAGGGAACATAAGGATACCAGCTAAACGCTTCCTGCGGATACAGACTTTTGATAATCGCCCAACCTGCCCAGCCTAAAACAATTTCGACCAGCGCCAGCAAACTCAATAACTTTCCCGACAGTTTCTGCATACCTTAAACCGCCTCCACGCAAACAGTCACCACATTGTTGCTGATTTCGGCAAAACCACCATCGACAGTCAATTCGGTTTCCAGTTTATCTTTCACATCCACAAAACTAATTTTTCCTTTCGCCATCGACGAAATCAGCGGTGCATGGTTTTCCCATACGGTGAAAAGTCCGCTTGTTCCGGGCAGCGTCACCGTTGTAACATCACCTGAAAAATAAATCTGTTCGGGAGTGATTATTTCTAATTTCATTGTTCAGTATTCTTTATAAATCCAATTGGATTTCTTTTGGCTGAATCATTCTTTCTGTTTGCCATTTCGGCTAATGCAATATAAATATCATCAAATTCCTTACGGTTGTCTTCGCTTAAATCATTTATTGCAGCAAGTGTTTCTTCGCCGGATTGTTCCAGTTGATTTAATCTTTTACGCAACTCCTCAATACTAATGATGATTTCTCTATTTTGAAGCAGAAATTGTCGCATCTGAACAAATGCACGCATTATTGAGATATTAACTTCAATTGCTTTGTCAGAACGTAGAATCCCTGAAAGCATTGCCACACCTTGTTCTGTAAATGCCATTGGAAGTGTAACTCCAAAGTTATATTCAGGGGGTATCACAGTTTGTGATACCCCTATGAATAGCAATGAGTTAGCTTCAGATTTCGTCAAAACAAACATAAAATCGTCAGGAAACCGATTGAGATTTCGCTTAACTGCTTGTTTCAAAGTTCTGGTTTCAATACCATAAAGAATTGCTAAATCGAAATCCAGCATTACACGAACTCCTCTGACTTCGTAAATTTTATTTTGTATGACTTGAATATCAGCCATAAATGCGCTAAATTATTTCTTCGACTGTTCAATCAGTTTCTGACCTTTGGCAATTGCATCGTCAATAGTTCCCACGCTCAGGAATGCCATTTCAGGAAGATAATCCACTTCGCCATCCAGAATCATTTTGAATCCGCGAATAGTTTCTTCAATAGATACCATTACACCCGGCAGACCGGTAAACTGCGATGCCATGTACATTGGTTGCGAAAGGAAACGCTGTACTTTACGGGCGCGAGTCACAGTCAGACGATCTTCTTCCGAAAGCTCTTCCATACCCAGAATAGAGATAATATCCTGAAGTTCTTTATTGCGTTGCAGAATTTGTTTTACACGTTGAGCAGTATTGTAGTGATCTTCACCTACAACCAGCGGATCGAGGATACGTGAAGTTGAATCGAGCGGATCTACAGCAGGGAAAATACCCAACTCCGAAATCTTACGGCTCAATACAGTTGTTGCATCTAAGTGCGAGAAAGTAGTTGCAGGAGCAGGGTCAGTCAAGTCATCGGCAGGCACATAAACTGCCTGAACGGATGTGATAGAACCTGATTTGGTAGAAGTAATACGTTCCTGCATTTTACCCATTTCAGTAGCCAGTGTCGGTTGATAACCCACAGCCGAAGGCATACGACCCAACAGCGCCGACACCTCAGAACCTGCCTGTGTGAAACGGAAAATATTATCGATAAAGAAGAGAATATCGCGTCCGGCACCTGAGCCGTCACCATCGCGGAATGCTTCGGCCACTGTAAGACCTGAAAGCGCTACCGACGAACGTGCTCCGGGAGGTTCGTTCATCTGACCGAACACCAGCGTAGCCTGCGATTTTTCAACTTCTGCATAATCAACTTTAGACAAATCCCATTCGCCTTTTTCCATACTTTTCTTGAACTCTTCGCCGTAACGAATTACGTTCGATTCAATCATTTCGCGCAAAAGGTCATTCCCTTCACGGGTACGTTCACCCACTCCGGCAAATACCGAGAATCCGTTGTGACCTTTGGCAATATTATTGATAAGTTCCTGAATCAAAACCGTTTTACCCACCCCGGCACCACCAAACAAACCGATTTTACCACCTTTTGCATAAGGCTCAATCAGGTCAATAACTTTGATACCTGTAAAAAGTACTTCAGTAGAAGTTGTTAATTCTTCGAATTTCGGAGCTTCACGATGAATAGGATATGCACCTTTTTTGGTAAGTGTTTTCATACCGTCAATCGAGTCACCGATAACGTTCATCAAACGACCTTTCACCTGATTACCCACCGGCATAGTGATAGGTGATCCGACTGCAACGGCCTTCAATCCGCGACGAAGTCCGTCGGTTGAATCCATAGCCACTGTACGAACAGTATTTTCACCAATGTGCTGCTGAATTTCAACAATCAACTCTTTGCCGTTACCGCGATCGATACTTAATGCATCGTGAATAGCAGGCAATTTTTTCTCTTCATTAGCTTTCAAATCAAAGAATACATCGACTACCGGTCCAATGATTTGAGAGATATGTCCAACTAACTCTGACATAGATTTATAGCGTTTGGGGATTGATAATAATATTGTTTTATAAAAAACAGTCGCAAAAGTACACAAAATTTCTTATTTTGAGCAAATATTTGGTGTTTAATTTTTTAAAATAATTACAATTTTGATATAATTATCTTTGGAGACGAAAAATATTAAAGAGCTATATAAACCACAGCTCCTGCAAAATAACCCAGCAAAGCCAACCAACTGATTTTCTTAAGATACCAGAAAAAATTAATTTTTTCCATACCCATGGCAGCCACTCCGGCAGCAGAACCAATAATCAGAATACTGCCTCCGGTACCTGCACAATACGCCAAAAATTCCCATATAAAATGGTCCATCGGGTATTGATTCAGAGGGTACATTCCCTGAGCTGCCGCCACTAATGGTACATTATCCACAACAGCCGACAACAGTCCGGTGGAAAGCACAACTACCCGCATATTGCCGATTGTTTTTGTCAACCATTCGGCAAGATAAACCAATAGTCCTGCCGATTGCAAAGCAGCCACCGCCAACAGAATTCCGAGGAAAAACAAAATGGTGGGTATATCTATGTTTTGAAGTGCGTTGACCAGCGTCAGATGTTTTTTCTTTTCTATATCGCCTTTGCCATGCATCAGTTCAGTAACAACCCATAATATACCAACACTGAAAAGCATGCCCACAAATGGTGGAAGGTGCGTTATCGTTTTAAAGATGGGAACAAAAATCAGCGACAGAATTCCGGCAATCAGGATTATTTTTTGCTGGGTTTTAGTGTGTTGCTTCAGGGAAAAATCAGTTGTGATAGTTGCCCTGTCAGCTTTGCCTTTCAGACTGAAAGTAACGGCAATAAGTGGTACCAGCAAACAAACCAGACTTGGCAAAAAGAGTTTCAGCATGATATTGACACTCGAAATTTGTCCACCAATCCACAGCATTGTGGTGGTTACATCACCAATAGGAGTCCAGGCACCACCGGCATTGGCTGCAATTACCACAATCCCGACAAACAACAGTCGGTCGTCCTGATTGCGGATAAGTTTCCGTAGCAGCGATACCATAATAATGGTGGTAGTCAGATTGTCGAGAATAGCTGACAGAAAGAACGACAGAAGTGCCACAATCCAGATGAGACTGCGTTTGTTGGTTTGATGAATAAAATCAGTGATTATTTCAAAACCATCGTGTGCATCAATCAGCTCTACAATGGCCATTGCACCCATCAAAAAAAATAGGATGCCCGAAATATCACCTAAATGAGAAAGAAGCTGATTGTTAACTATCGATTTGTCAGTTGAAAAAGAAACATAAACCACCCAACATAAAACGCCTGTTATAAGTGCTATCGCTGTTTTATTGATTTTTAGTTCATTTTCAAAAGCAATACCCATATAACCAACTACAAACAGTATGAGTAGAAAAAATGTCAAGGTTTAGGGTTTGAGTTTTAGGGTTTAGTTGATTGTTCGTTGAGTCTTTTTATCTGACTATTTTTCAAACCACTAAGCTTTATTGTTATTTCATTTAACTGGATTTTAGTCGATTCAAAGGTTGTGGAATCAATAAAACCTAGATCCACTGAAACAATCAATTGACAATAAGTTTCTATAGCCGAACCATAAGCTATTTCTGTGAATCGAATTTGATCTTTTAAAGAGGAGCGTGAAGTTCCTTCAGCGATATTGGAAACAATAGAGATAGATGCTCGACGAAGTTGTGATATTAATCCAAATTTCTCAACATCAGGAAAAGATTCTGTAAGTTTATAAATGGTTGAAACGTAAGTTCTTGCTTTTTGCCAAACATCTAATTTCTCAAATGAATAAGTATGCCCCTCCATAAATTTGAATTATAGTAACATTAAATGCTAACCACTTAAACTTTCTCAACGAACATTCAACTAAACCCTAAACGAAGTAGTCACTAAACCTCTCAACGGCGCAGCCACTCAACGACGAAGTCTTTAATCCAACTTCAGCACTTCCAAAAACGCTTTCTGCGGCACTTCCACGTTACCGATTTGCTTCATGCGTTTTTTCCCTTTTTTCTGTTTTTCGAGCAGTTTTCGTTTACGGCTGATATCACCACCATAACATTTTGCTGTCACATCTTTACGAACGGCTTTGATGGTTTCGCGCGAAATGATTTTAGCACCGATAGCTGCCTGAACGGCAATGTCAAACTGTTGGCGTGGTATCAGTTCTTTTAGTTTTTCGCACATGCGTTTGCCAAGTGGAACGGCATTGTCCACGTGAATCAGACACGAAAGGGCATCCACCATTTCGCCATTCAGCAATATATCGAGACGTATTAATTTCGATGGACGGAATCCGTTCATGTGGTAATCGAATGAGGCATACCCTTTCGAAATACTTTTCAGGCGGTCGTAGAAGTCGAATACAATTTCACCCAGTGGCAAAT
The DNA here is from genome assembly GCA_037134195.1 of Paludibacter sp. Classification (GTDB taxonomy): domain Bacteria; phylum Bacteroidota; class Bacteroidia; order Bacteroidales; family Paludibacteraceae; genus Paludibacter. The sequence continues at coordinate 55,975 of JBAXMR010000002.1, forward strand.
CGTAAATCAGCTCCATGCGGTTTCCTGAAATATAATTTTGTTTCACCAATTCACCACGCTTACCTAGACAGAGTGTCATAATCTGACCAATATAATCGGTGCGGGTAATTATGGAAGCGCGGATATACGGCTCTTCAATGCGGTCAATCGCCATAATATCGGGCAATCCCGACGGATTATGTACCTCAATCAAATCACCTTTATTGGTATAAACTTTATAAGATACGTTGGGAACGGTGGTAATCACGTTCATGTCGAATTCTCGATCGAGCCGTTCCTGAATGATTTCCATGTGCAACATGCCAAGGAAACCGCAACGGAAACCAAAGCCCAATGCCACCGACGATTCCGCTTCGAAAGTGAGCGAAGCATCATTAAGTTGCAATTTTTCTATAGATGTACGCAAATCCTCAAAGTCTTCGGTTTCAATTGGATAAACACCGGCAAAAACCATCGGTTTTACTTCCTGAAAACCTTCAATCGACTTTGGGCAAGGACGTTTCACATGGGTAATGGTATCACCCACTTTTACTTCTTTCGAAGTTTTTATACCCGAGATAATATAACCTACATTTCCCGCACTCAGCGTTTTAGTGGGCGACATATCCAGTTTCAGAATGCCGATTTCCTCTGCATTATATTCTTTTTCGGTATTTACAAACTTCACCAAATCACCTTTATTGATGGTGCCATTTTCAATTTTGAAATATGCAATAATTCCACGGAATGAATTGAAAACCGAATCGAAAATCAAGCATTGAAGTGGTGCTTCCGGGTCGCCTTTCGGAGCAGGAACACGGGTTACGATGGCTTCCAGAATTTCATTTACGCCCATACCGGTTTTACCACTGGCACGCATAATTTCTTCGGGCTTACAACCCAATAGCTCGACAATTTGATCTTCCACTTCTTCGGGCATGGCATTATCCATATCCATTTTATTCATGATAGGAATAATTTCCAAATCGTGCTCAATGGCCATGTAAAGGTTTGAAATTGTCTGAGCCTGAATACCTTGCGTAGCATCTACGATGAGCAATGCACCTTCGCAGGCAGCAATAGAACGCGATACTTCATACGAAAAATCGACGTGTCCGGGAGTGTCAATGAGGTTGAAAATATATTCCTCGCCATTCAGTTTGTAGTTCATCTGTATGGCGTGACTTTTAATGGTAATCCCACGTTCACGCTCCAAATCCATGTTGTCAAGCACCTGTGCCTGCATTTCTTTACCGGCAACAGTATTGGTATATTCTAACAGACGGTCGGCTAAGGTACTTTTCCCGTGGTCAATGTGGGCAATAATACAGAAATTGCGGATATTGTTCATTCGTAATTTTCTTCAAAAATTGGTTTGGTCTGCAAAAGTACAAAAAAAACATCAATACTTAAGATAGGTACTGATTCAAAATCGGTTACAAAAAATCCCCGACAACTTCATGCTGGAGATAAAGAAATCATTGTTTTTTCATTTGTCCAATAATACGAAGTAAATAACATTCTATATCCTCTTCGGGTAAGCGCTTTTCAGCATTTGCTATTGACACGAAACTATCTATTAGAAATTTATTTCGGGCAAACTGACTTTCCAAGATTTCTTTATCCCCCGTTTCCCAAAATTGCACCTCATCTATCATAATGAATTCAGCCAGATAGGTTTTGGCAACATACCGAAACAATCCGTTAATCATTTCATACGCTTGTGGTCCGGGATATTGCGTTTTAGTGCTGTACATGTATAAATACCACTTATAGTCTTCGACTGTATGCCGTACTTCTTCGGATCGTATTTCCACTTTTCCATCTTCACCAACCTCAGCATTGTACAAAACTATAGGTTTTTCTACTCTGAATTCACCCCAATTTTAGAAACAATTACATTCCAATAAATTCTGAAAATATGTTGTATAATCGATGCAAAATAAAGGAATCGAAGCAATCAATTTTAACTCTACATTTTTAAGGAATGTTTCATTGATGACAATATAGTATAACTTAAATTATGTGCTAATCATAAAAATAATTACAAAAATGGATTAAAAACGACATGTGTGTAGTATATATTGTAATATATGTTATTAATTAACTAATAAGTGTTGGTTATGTTGGTTAATTTATATAATTTTGCACGTCTTTCTAAAAATGAAAAAACTATATTCAGGATTTCTTAAAAGCTAATTGAAAATTTATTTTCAATTAGCTTTTAGAAAATTTTTAACTGGGAAGAATGTTTGCAAATATCTACCTGTGAAAATAATTAATATCAAAGGTTTACTCTTCATTTCATTTTTATTTATCGCATTTGGCTTATTTGCAAATGTAACTAAAACTGTAGGTAATAGCGATGCAGACTACACAACCTTAAAAGCTGCATTTGATGCTATTAATGCTGGCACATTATCCGGTGATGTTACTTTGCAAATTGTAAATAATACTACCGAAACCACCTCCGCCATCCTCTATCAGAGCGGTTACACAGGCTCTGGAGGCACTTCGAGTTACAGTTCAGTAAACATATATCCCACCACCACCGGACTAACCATACAAGGAAATCTGGCTACTCCGTTGATAGATTTAAATGGTGCGGATAATGTTACCATTGATGGTCGTGTCAATGCAAGCGGTAGTACCAGAGATTTAATTATCACAAATACAAGCACTTCATCCACAGCCGGTACATCCACTATCCGGTTTGTAAACGATGCTTCTTCCAATACAGTTAAGTACTGTAACATCAAAGGTTCCGAAACCGTTGCCACTTCAGGAATTGTTTTCTTATCTACAGCAGCTACAACCGGAAATAACAATAATACCATAGACAATAACAATATTACCAGTTCGACCGATGCCAATCGTCCATTAAATGCCGTTTTCTCAATCGGAACAGCCTCGTTTGAAAATAACAATATAACTATCAGCAATAACTCTATATACAATGTATTGAGCCGTTCAACTGCTTCGTATGGAATAAACCTGGCAGCCAATACCATTGGATCTACTGTCAGCAATAACAGCATTTACGAAACCGCTACTTTTATTCCCACCGCCTCGGTAGCTTATACCGGCATTTATATAAACAATGCTACAGGGAATAATTTCACGGTTACAGGAAATTACATTGGAGGTCAGTCGGCTTTGTGCGGAGGAAGTGCATGGACCAAAACAAATGCGGCAAACAGTACTTTCATTGCCATCAATCTCAATGGAGGAACTACCACTGCCAGTAATATTCAGGGAAATACCATTCAGAATTTCGCTTGGAGTAATTCCGGTTCCACTACCTGGACAGGAATAACTGTTACTGCCGGAAATGTGAATGTGGGAACTACTTCAGCCAATACCATTGGTTCAAACAGTGGAACCGGTTCAATATCTGTTACTGGTGCTGCAACAGGAACCATTGTGTATGGAATCAATATTGCTTCAACCGGAACTGTAGATTGCGAGAATAATATTATCAGTTCAATTACCGGTAACAGTACTTCAGCTTTAGCCACTAATATTTACGGTATATATAAATCGGCAGTTGCAGGAACAACCATAATCAGTAATAATACCATTGGTAGTACTACCACAGCTAACAGTATCAATGCCAATTCCACGAGTACAGCCAATGTTCAGTCTGTGTATGGTATTTACAATGCAGGTACAGGAACAGTAACTATCAGCGGAAACACCATAGCCAATCTTACAAACAGTACAAATAATGCTACGGCTGCCACTGCGGGATTGATAAACGGAATTTGCTCCACAAACGGAGCGAATACTATTGCGAACAACACAATCAGAGACTTGACAATTGCTAATGCAAATAATCTGGCAACAAATTCGGCCAGTGTTGGAGGAATTGTGCTCACAGGTTCTACTTTGCGAACGGTAAGCGGAAATACAATCTACAATCTTTCAAACACTTACTCTTCGTTTGCCGGAAGTGTTCTCGGGTTGTACTTTTCTGCCGGAACAGGAGCGAATGTGGTTTCGGGGAATTATATTTATAACCTGTCAGTCAATGCTGCATCAACCGCTGCTACCCTTTACGGAATTGATATTGCTTCGGGTGCAACCACTTATTCAAACAACATTATCAACCTGGGAGGAAACACAGCTACCACCATTTATGGAATCTACGACATAGGTTCATCTACCAACAATACCAACCTTTATTTTAATACGGTTTATATTGGCGGTACATTAAGTTCGGGGGTTACAAATAAATCTTATACTCTGTATAGTGCTGCGGCTTCGAATTCCCGGAATTACAGCAATAATATATTCTCAAATGCACGTTCAACTACTTCGGGTTCTAACTTGCATTATGCTGCTTATTTTAATTATGCCATCAACAGCAATCTGACTCTTGACTATAATGATTATTATGCTCCGGGAACGGGTGGCGTGTTGGGTTATTACAATGCAGCTAATGTGGGGGCAATACCATTGGTAAGTAACAAAGACTTGTTAAGTGTGTCGATTGATCCGCAATTTGCAAATGCAGGAGGCACAAATGCAACCGACTATTTTCCTGCTGCCGCTACTATAAGGGGAACAGCCATCAGTGGAATAACAACTGATTTTTCAGGAACTACCCGTGCAGCAACTCCCACCATGGGATCTTTTGAAGGTAGTCTGTTTTATAACATAGAGGTTTGGACGTCAGGTACTTTAGATGGTCAGTACACATCGCTGAAGTCAACATTTGATGCAATAAATTATGGCATACATACAGGTGATATTGATATTAAGATTCAGGATAATACTATTGAAACAGCTTCAGCGGCTCTTTACCAGAGTGGTTATACCGGTTCGGGTGGAGTTTCAAGTTATTCATCCATCAATATTTATCCGGTTTCGTCAGGATTATCAGTCACTGGTAATCTGGCATCGCCTTTAATCGATTTGAATGGTGCTGATAATGTTTCGATTGATGGCAGGGTTGATGCAATCGGTACAGTAAAAGATTTGTTAATTTCAAACACAAATACTTCTGCAACTGTAGGTACATCTACCATACGATTTATTAATGATGCAACATACAATGATATTCAGTTTTGTACAATTAAAGGTTCCGAAACTGTAGCTACATCAGGAATTATTTTCTTTTCAACAGGTTTGGTTACTGGTAATGACTACAACACAATTGATAGCTGTAATATAACTAGTTCAACAGATGCAAATCGACCATTGAATGTTGTATATTCTGCCGGAACAGCCGGTTTTGAAAATGATAATCTGACAATCAGCAATTGTAATATCTATAATTTTTTGAATCGTTCAACCGCTTCGTATGGTATTGATTTTGCGGCCAATACAACAACCTGCACAATAAGCGGGAATAGTTTGTACGAAACGGCAACCTTCGTTCCGACAGCTTCTGTAGCCTATACCGGCATTTATATAAATAATGCCTCGGGGAATAACTTCACGGTTTCAGGAAATTTTATTGGTGGTCAGTCAGCATCCTGTGGTGGAAGTGCGTGGACAAAAACAAATGCCTATAACAATATATTTACTGCCATTAATCTGAATGTTGGAAGTGTCACTTCCAGTAATTTACAAGGAAATACAATTCAGAACTTTAACTGGAGTAATTCTGGAGCAGCTACATGGACAGCCGTTAATATTGGTGCAGGAAATGTCAATATTGGAACTTCTGTAGGAAATACGGTTGGAGTTTCAACCGGAACCGGATCAGTTACAGTTACCGGAGGTGCAAGTGGTACAATTGTATATGGCGTTAATATTGCTACAGCAGGAACAGTTGATTGTGAAAATAATATTATCGGTTCTATTACGGCTGATAATGGTTCAACACTGGCTTCAAATTTTTATGGTATAAATAAAGCTGCTGTTGCCGGAACTACCATCATCAGCAACAATACCATTGGAAGTACCACCACTTCAAACAGCATTAATGCCAGTTCTGCTAGTACAGCTAATGCACAATCAGTTTATGGTATTTACACGGCCGGTACCGGAACAGTGACAATGAATAACAATACTGTGTCAAACCTGAATAACAACACATCAAATACTACAATTGCTACAACAGGTTTAATTAATGGAATATGTTCAACCAACGGAACTAATACCATTACAAACAATACGGTCAGGAATTTGAGCATTGCAAATGCAAATAATTCAGGCACAAATTCAGCCAGTATAGGTGGAATTATACTCTCTACAGCAACTTTACGTACAGTAACCGGAAATACAATCTACAATTTATCAAACAATTATTCGTCATTCACCGGAAGTGTTATCGGGTTGTATTTTTCAGCCGGATCGGGGGCAAATGTAGTGTCGGGTAATTTTATCTATAATCTATCAGTAAATTCCGGTTCAACTGCTGCATCATTTTTTGGAATCAAAATTGCTTCGGGTACAACAACTTATTACAATAATATAATCAGTCTAGGTGGAAATACAGCCACAACCATTTACGGTGTCTATGATTCAGGTCAAAATTTACAGGCATGTAATTTATACTTTAATTCGGTTTATATCTCAGGAAGTTTAGCTTCGGGAATTACAAACCCTTCGTATGCTCTATATAGTTTGGGGTCCTCAAATGTCCGTAATTACAGCAATAACATATTTGATAATTCCCGTTCAACCACCAGTGGTTCATATCTGCATTATGCAGCTTTTTTTAATTATGGATCATCCACTAATTTAACTCTTGACTACAACGATTATTATGCTCCGGGAACAGGTGGAGTGTTGGGATATTATAATACATCTAATGTAAACTCTTTACCACTTGTAAGCACTAAAGACTTGTTAAGTATTTCGACAGATCCATTATTTGCAAAACCGGGTGGATTAACAGCTGTCGATTATTTTCCTTCTGAAGGCACTTTACGAGGAAATGCTATTTCGGGAATTACTACTGATTATCCGGGATCAACCCGTGCAAAAACTCCAACCATGGGAGCTTTTGAAGGACCATTAATTTACAATATTCAGGTATGGATATCGGGTTCGTTACAAGGTCAGTACACATCGCTGAAATCGACCTTTGACGCTATTAATTTGGGAACGCATACCGGCAATATTGATATTAAAATTCAGGACAACATTATTGAAATAGCTCCTGCCGTTTTGTATCAAAGTGGATACACGGGTTCAGGAGGCATATCGAGTTACAGCGCAATTAAAATTTATCCTATCCTTACAGGTCTTTCTATTTCCGGAAATCTGGCAACACCACTCATCGATTTGAATGGTGCTGATAATGTGACTATCGATGGTCGCGTAAATGCTACAGGTTCTACAAAGTCACTGAGCATAACAAATTTCAGTGCTTCGGCAGTTGCCGGTACTTCAACCATTCGTTTTATAAAAGATGCAACTTTAAATACAGTTAAGTATTGTACTATTAAAGGTTCGGAAACCAATTCCACTTCAGGAGTGATATTCTTTTCCTCCGCATCCATAACAGGGAATGATAATAATATAATTGACAACTGTAACATTACAAACTCCGCCGATGCAAGTAGACCATTGAATATAATTTATTCATCAGGCACTTCCGGGTTCGAAAATGATAACCTTACGATTAGCAACAATAATATATATAACTTTTTACACCGCTTGGTTGCTTCAAACGGGGTAAGTATTGGAGGATATACTACTAACTGCTCCATTATCAATAATAGCTTTTACGAAACAGCAACCTTTACCCCTACCGGTTCAGTGGCATACAATGCAATAATCATTACTAATACTTCCGGAAATAATTTTACAGTTTCAGGAAATTTTATCGGAGGTCAGTCTGCTTTGTGTGGAGGAAGTGCATGGACTAAAACAAATGCTTTCAATAACACATTTACAGCCATCAACCTTACAGCAGGGACAACCACGGCAAGCAGTATACAAGGAAATACCATTCAGAACTTTTTATGGAGCAATTCAGGTTCTGCTATCTGGACAGGAATTAATATTACTTCCGGAAATGTCAATGTTGGAACTACGTCTACAAACACAATTGGTGCAATTACAGGGACGGGCTCAATAACTGTAACAGGTGCTACTACGGGTACCAACGTATATGGAATTAACATAACAACAACAGGAACTGTTGATTGCGAATACAATACTATCGGGTCAATAAGTGCTAATAATAGTTCTACATTCGCTACCAATATTTACGTAATTAACAAATCAGCACTTGCAGGAACAACCACAATCAGTAATAACACGATAGGAAGTAACACAACAGCAAACAGCATTTTTGCAAGTTCTGCCAGTACTTCAAATGCACAAACAGTTTATGGTATATATTCAGCAGGAATCGGAACTGTAACTATCAACGGTAATACAATTGCCAATCTGACAAACAGCACAGCCAATATAACGGTCGGCACTGCCGGATTGATAAACGGAATTTGCTCTACCAACGGAGTTAATTCCGTTTCAAATAACACAATTAGAGATCTGACTATTGCCAATGCAAATAATTCAGCTACAAATACTGCCAGTGTGGGAGGAATCGTACTCACTGCTTCAACACTTCGGACGGTAAGCGGAAATACAATCTATAATTTATCAAACAGTTATTCTTCGTTTACCGGATGTGTTATCGGCCTATATTTCTCAGCCGGAACAGGAAGCAATGTAGTTTCGGGTAATTATATCTATAATCTTTCTGTTAATTCAACCTCAACTACTGCGGCTTTGTTTGGGATAAAAATTGCGTCAGGTGCTACCACATACTCTAACAACATTGTCAATATTGGAGGAAATACAGCTTCAACCATATATGGAATTTACGATTCGGGAGCAGGATCACAGACATGTAACCTTTATTTTAACTCAATATATATTGGAGGTAGTTTATCAGTAGGAGTCACAAATAAATCGTACGCTCTATTCAGTGCTTCAGCTTCAAATATCCGTAATTTTCGCAATAATATATTTAATAATTCACGTTCTACGACAAGTGGTTCAAATTTACATTATGTCACATTCTTTAATTACGCTACAACAAGCAATCTGACAGTTGATTACAACGATTATTATGCACCCGGAAACGGTGGAATGCTTGCCTATTTTAATAATATCAATTTAAATTTATTAGCTTCTATCCAAACTAGTATTGGTCAAAATTTAAACAGTATTACTACGAATCCTGCATTTGCAAATGCCGGTGGAACAAATTCAACTGATTATATACCGACCTATAGACGACTTGTTGGAACAACAGGAACTGGAATCACTACCGATTATGCATCAACAAGCCGTACAGTAGTTCCAACGATAGGTGCTTTTGATATTTCCTTATTATTAAGTGTTGAAGTGTGGAAAAGTGGTGTTTTTCAAGCTCAGTATCTTACGTTAAAAAATGCTTTTGATAATATTAATAACGGAACACATACCGGTGCACTTGACCTCAAAATTAATAGTTTTACCACTGAAACCACCTCCGCCATCCTCTATCAGAGTGGTTACACAGGCTCTGGAGGCACTTCGAGTTACAGTTCAGTAAACATATATCCCACCACCACCGGACTAACCATTCAGGGAAATCTGGCAACTCCGCTGATTGATTTGAATGGCGCAGATAATGTTACTATTGATGGTCGTGTCAATGCAAGCGGTAGTACCAGAGATTTGATAATCACAAATACAAGCACTTCAGCCACAGCCGGTACATCTACTATCCGGTTTGTAAACGATGCTTCTTCCAATACAGTTAAGTACTGTAACATTAAAGGTTCCGAAACCGTTGCCACTTCAGGAATTGTTTTCTTTTCTACAGCAGCTACAACAGGAAATAACAACAATACTATAGACAATAACAATATTACCAGTTCGACCGATGCCAATCGTCCATTAAATGCCGTTTTCTCAATCGGAACAGCCTCGTTTGAAAATAACAATATAACTATCAGCAATAACTCTATATACAATGTATTGAGCCGTTCAACTGCTTCGTATGGAATAAACCTGGCAGCCAATACCATTGGATCTACTGTCAGCAATAACAGCATTTACGAAACCGCTACTTTTATTCCCACCGCCTCGGTAGCTTATACCGGCATTTATATAAACAATGCTACAGGGAATAATTTCACGGTTACAGGAAATTACATTGGAGGTCAGTCGGCTTTGTGCGGAGGAAGTGCATGGACCAAAACAAATGCGGCAAACAGTACTTTCATTGCCATCAATCTCAATGGAGGAACTACCACTGCCAGTAATATTCAGGGAAATACCATTCAGAATTTCGCTTGGAGTAATTCCGGTTCCACTACCTGGACAGGAATAACTGTTACTGCCGGAAATGTGAATGTGGGAACTACTTCAGCCAATACCATTGGTTCAAACAGTGGAACCGGTTCAATATCTGTTACTGGTGCTGCAACAGGAACCATTGTGTATGGAATCAATATTGCTTCAACCGGAACTGTAGATTGCGAGAATAATATTATCAGTTCAATTACCGGTAACAGTACTTCAGCTTTAGCCACTAATATTTACGGTATATATAAATCGGCAGTTGCAGGAACAACCATAATCAGTAATAATACCATTGGTAGTACTACCACAGCTAACAGTATCAATGCCAATTCCACGAGTACAGCCAATGTTCAGTCTGTGTATGGTATTTACAATGCAGGTACAGGAACAGTAACTATCAGCGGAAACACCATAGCCAATCTTACAAACAGTACAAATAATGCTACGGCTGCCACTGCGGGATTGATAAACGGAATTTGCTCCACAAACGGAGCGAATACTATTGCGAACAACACAATCAGAGACTTGACAATTGCTAATGCAAATAATCTGGCAACAAATTCGGCCAGTGTTGGAGGAATTGTGCTCACAGGTTCTACTTTGCGAACGGTAAGCGGAAATACAATCTACAATCTTTCAAACACTTACTCTTCGTTTGCCGGAAGTGTTCTCGGGTTGTACTTTTCTGCCGGAACAGGAGCGAATGTGGTTTCGGGGAATTATATTTATAACCTGTCAGTCAATGCTGCATCAACCGCTGCTACCCTTTACGGAATTGATATTGCTTCGGGTGCAACCACTTATTCAAACAACATTATCAACCTGGGAGGAAACACAGCTACCACCATTTATGGAATCTACGACATAGGTTCATCTACCAACAATACCAACCTTTATTTTAATACGGTTTATATTGGCGGTACATTAAGTTCGGGGGTTACAAATAAATCTTATACTCTGTATAGTGCTGCGGCTTCGAATTCCCGGAATTACAGCAATAATATATTCTCAAATGCACGTTCAACTACTTCAGGTTCTAACCTGCATTATGCTGCTTATTTTAATTATGCAATAAACAGCAATCTGACTCTTGACTACAACGATTATTATGCTTCAGGAACAGGTGGCGTGTTGGGTTATTACAATGCAGCTAATGTGGGGGCAATAAGTATATTTCAATCTGTTATCGGACAAAATTTAGGCAGTATAAGTATAAATCCGGCATTTAGTTCTGCAGGTGGAACCAACGCAACTGATTATATACCAACATACAAAAGACTTGTGGGAGGTTTCGGAACAGGAATCACTACCGATTTTTCAACTGCAACCAGAGCTACATTTCCAACAATCGGAGCTTTTGAAGTGTCGTTGTTATTAAGTGTGGAAGTTTGGAAGGGCGGAACATTACAAGCCAGGTATGCTACACTTAAAAGTGCATTTGATGCAATAAATTATGGAACACATACAGGAATTTTGGAATTGAGACTCGCTAACTTTACAACAGAAACCGCATCAGCTGTTCTTTATCAAAGTGGGTATACCGGTTCTGGCGGCACCTCAAGTTTTACTTCCATAAATATTTATCCAACCATCACCGGACTTAGCATTGCTGGTAATCTGGCTTCGCCTTTAATTGATTTGAATGGTGCTGATAATGTAACCATTGATGGTAGAGTAAATGCAACTGGGAGCACTAAAGACCTAGTTATCAACAATACAAGTACTTCAGGTATAGCCGCAACATCAACAATACGGTTTATAAATGATGCGGGTTCCAATTCGGTAAAGTATTGTAACATCAAAGGTTCTGAAACCGTTGCTACTTCTGGAATTATTTTCTTCTCTACAAGCATTGCAACCGGAAATAGCAATAATACCATTGATAATAATAATATCACAAGTTCTTTCGATGTAAACCGACCAATAAATGCTATTTTCTCTACCGGAACTGCTTCATTTGATAATAACAACATAACTATCAGCAACAATAATATTTTTGATGTATTTAGTCGTTCAACGCCTTCGTATGGTATAAATCTGGCAGCTAATACTATTAGTAGTTCTGTTAGCAATAACAGCTTATACGAAACTGCGACTTTTATACCAACAGTTTCTGTTGCTTATACAGGTATTTATATAAATAACGCCAATGGAACTAATTTCACGGTTTCAGGAAATTACATTGGCGGGCAGGCAGCACTGTGTGGAGGAAATGCCTGGTCTAAAACAAATGCATTTAACAGTACTTTTACTGCAATAAACCTGAATGTTGGAACTGGTACTGCGAGCAATATACAGGGAAATACCATTCAAAACTTTGCGTGGAGTAATTCTTCATCAGCCACATGGACGGGCATTAATATAGCAGGAGGACTTGTAAATATTGGCACTACTATAGGAAATACGATAGGTGCAAATACAGGAACAGGTTCAATAAGCATCACCTCGGGTGCAACAGGAAATGTAGTGTATGGAATTTGCCTGGCTGGAAGTGGAACAACCGATTCTGAAAACAACATTATTGGATCAATAAATACCATTAATGCTTCAACGGATGGATCTACACTTTATGCCATTAGCCGAACAGGTTCGGGGATAGCTACAATAAACAATAATCTGATTGGCAGCAATTCAACAGCCAATAGTTTAAATGCCACTTCAGCCAGTACAGCAAATTCACAAGCTGTTTGTGGGATTTTTAATTCCACATCTTCAGCTTTAACAGTAAATGGGAATACAATTGCAAATCTGACTAATGCAACTACTAATTCAACATTAGGTGGTGGTGGAAATGTAAATGGAATCACTGTTTCAAGTGGTGCCTGTACGGTTAACAATAATATTATACACGATTTGACAATTGCAAATGCAAACTCATCAAATACATTCTTCGCATCTGTTTGTGCTATTGCCATGTCAGGTGCTTATGCAAAAACAGTGAGTGGGAATACCATTTATAATCTATCAAACACCTACGCTTCATTTGTTGGAAGTGTTATTGGTATTTCCTATGTTGGGAATGTCGGAAATAACTATATTTCAGGGAATTTCATATCCAATCTATCTGTTTCATCTTCGTCTACCGGAGCAAATCTTTACGGTATCAAAATGGATATAGGTAAAACAAATTGTTATAATAATATTATAAATCTGGGAGGAAATACTGCTACTACAATTTATGGAATATACGATGCAGGTTCAGTATCCCAGTCCTGTTATATTAATTTCAATTCGGTGTATATTAGTGGAAATCTCGGAGCAGGTCTAACCAATAAATCATATTGTTTATACAGTTTTGCATCTGCAAATACACGCGATTATCGAAGTAATCTTTTTGTGAATACCCGATCAACCACTTCGGGTTCAAATCTGCATTATGCAGCATATTTTAATTATGGAGTAAGCACTTTGCTTTCACTCGACTTTAATGATTATTATGTAACCGGCACCGGAGGCGTATTGGGATTTTTCAACAATACTAATGTGATAACTTTGCCTTTAATAAGTGGTTTTGATACTTATAGTCTAAATATCAATCCTTTATTTGCTACAGCAGGTGGCAATACAGCTGCGAATTACAATGTGTCCTCCGATAAAATTGCCGGTTATACAATCAGTGGAATAACAACCGATTATGCAGGTACTACCCGAAAAGGAACTCCTACAATGGGAGCTTTTGAAGGTACTTTGAATCTAAATATTGATGTTTATAACTCAGGAGTTTTACAATCCTCGTACTATTGCCTTAAAGACGCTTTCGATAAAATAAACAATGGTACACATACAGGAGCACTTGAGTTGCGTGTTAAAGCAAGTACTACCGAAACTGCATCGGCAATACTTTATCAGAGCGGATATTCGGGTGCTGGCGGTACTTCAAGTTATTCATCGGTGAAAATATATCCCACCATTTCCGGACTTTCAATAAGCGCAAATCTCGCAAATCATCTTATTGATTTCAACGGGGCTGACAACGTAACAATTGATGGTCGTGTAAATGCAACCGGGTCGACAAAAGATTTGGTTATTAATAATACGAATACCGGAACTTCTGCATCTACCATTCATTTTATCAATTCGGCCGAAAACAATACCGTTAAATATTGTACCATAAAAGGTTCAGAAACTACAGCCGCATCGGGTATTGTATATTTTTCCACAGCATCGGCTGCTAATGGGAATAGTTCGAATACATTCGATAATGATAATTTCACAGGTAACACAACGAATCGGCCCGTAAAAGTATTTTATTCAGCCGGATCGGCAGGATTTGAGAATAAAAATAATACAATAAGTAACTGTAATTTTTATGATTTTTTGAATCCAACTTTATCTTCTTATGGCTTCGATTTGGCTTCAGCTACGATGAATTGGAATATATCAGGAAACAGCTTTTACGAAACAACAACATTTACTCCAACAGCTGCAAATAATTACAATATTATCCGCATAAGCACCGGAGATAATAATCAGGCTACAGGAAATTTTATTGGTGGTAGCAGTTCGCAATGTGGTGGTTCAGCATGGACTATTCGTTCAAGTGTTCTTCACTATTTTTGTGGAATTTACATTAGCGGTGGCAGCTCAGCACCTTGCCTTGCTCAAAATAATACCATAAGTAATATCGATTTAATCAGTACTCAAAGCAATCCCTTTGATGCTATTTACATTAATTCCGGAAATGTAAATATCTATGGAAATACGATTGGTGCAACTACCGGCACTGGTTCAATCAAAATAACGACACCTGTTCCGGTAGCTACAACCACAGTCAACGGAGGAGTAATTACTGCTGTTAATGTTATTGGTGGAGGTAGCGGTTATACAACTCCTCCGGTTGTTACTTTTTCCTCAATAGGAGGTTCAGGAGCAGTTGCAACAGCCAATCTAACCGCTGGAGTTGTAACAAGTATTAATGTTTCTACAGGTGGTACGGGTTATGTAACACCTGTTTCAGTAGTTTTTGATGGACAAAATAATTACTATTCCACATCACATGGTATACGAAATTTCAGTTCCGGAGTGGTAAATATAATTGGGAATAACGTTGGTTCAATTACTACCACAGGAACTAACTCCTATTCACATGGTTTTGAAGCAATTATTTTTAATGGAATGACAGGAACGTTGACCATATCAAACAATCTAATTGGCAGTTTGACTACGGCTAATAGTATCTTTACCAGCTCAAGTGCCACAGCATCGCTTCAGAAAGAAGATTTATATGGAATTTACAGCTTTAATACATCGACAGCCATAATTTCTGGCAATACAATAGCCAATCTGACAAACGGATATGCCGGAATATTGACATCTGCAACTAAAGCCATTTCTACTACGGCGGGCTCAAATAATATCAATAATAACGTAGTACACGATATTTCTGCAATCAGTATCGGGGCACCTGTATATGGTATTCATCAATCAAGTGCAATAGGAGGAACTACTCAAACAATTGCAAACAATACTATTTATAACCTCAACAATACAAATTCCACCGATAGAGTTGATATTTATGGTATTTACTCATCTTGTCCAACTTCAGGTACAAATACTATTTCAGGAAATTTTGTTCGTGACTTTAGCCTTTCTACCAGTAATACCGGTTCAAATTTATACGGAATTTACCCATCAGCAGGACTCCAAACAGTTTCAAATAATATTGTGAGTTTGGGATCTTCATTATCAACAGGATACGGAATTTATGGAATCTATGATGCCTCTATAACTACGACCAACCTTTATTTTAATTCGGTATACGTTGGCGGAACTGTTACTGGAACGACTTCATTCACAGCGGCTTTATGGAATTCCACAAATGCATCTACAAGGAATTATCAAAACAATATTTTTTACAATACACGTACGGGAGGTGCTACAGGCAAACATTATGCTGTCAGATTACAGGGCAATACAAGTCTAACCATAAATTACAACGATTATTTTGTTAGCTCAGGCGGTATTTTTGGAAGTCTAACTTCCGATAAAAATAGCTTGGCATCATGGCAATCGACTACCGGACAAGATGCAAACAGTTTAAACCTGAATCCAAATTTCATAGCTGCCGGATCTGCAATTGCTAGCGATTATAAACCAGATGTTGAACTGAACGGAGTAATTGGAACAGGCATTACAACAGATTTTAGCACTAGTTCCAGAATAAATCCTCCATCAATGGGAGCATGGGAAATAATTTTAAATAAATGGAAAGGTTCGCTGAGTACAGATTGGAATACCGGTGGCAATTGGACTAGAGGTGTTGTTCTGTCCGAAGGTTCTAATCTCTATTTTGATTCTGCTCCGGTAAATCATTGCTTGCTAAATACCAATCATTCAGTCAACAATATAATTAATACACAAGCTACTTACAGAACAGTTACAAATGGCTATAAACTGACTGTGGCAGGGGATTTTGTATTCTCAAACGGAGCTCAAATCAATGCTTCAACGACAAATTCTACTGTCGAATTTTCAGGTTCAGCGACTCAGAATATCTATTCAGGAATGTTTTATAATAATGATGTTTATAACCTTGCTATTAGTAATGCTAATAACGTTACTCTATTTGGGACTTTAAATTTATTGAATAATATTACAATTACTTCCGGAAAATTGGATGCATATACAAATTCACCCACAATAAGTTATACAGGAACATCTCCACAAACCATCGAAACTGGTCAGTTCCTGACTGATAAATTGTATAATCTTACTGTGAACAATTCAGCAGGTGTTACAATTAATTCAAACTTAACTGTAAATAATGTAGTAACGATAAACTCTGGAAAAAAACTGACTATTCCTGCCACAAAACAGTTGAATGTAGTGGGAACAATTACAAATAATGCAGGTGTTTCAGGTTTGCAAATCCAATCAAGTTCATCAGCCGCAAATGGAACACTTATTTATCACAACACATTTAGTTCCCCGGTTTCTGCCACTGTCGAAATGTATTCCAAAGCAAGTTGGAATTTATCCGATACAGTTGGAAACCGTTATAAATGGCAGTATTTTGGTATTCCGTTACAAATCTTGACTCCGAGTACAACATTATATGGTGCGTATGTCCGGAAATGGTATGAATCAGGCACTTCAACTACAAATCATTGGATACAACAACAAAAAGACTCTACATTAACCTCTTTTGTTGGGTATGAAATATGTCAGGCTTCACCGAAAACATATTATTTTGCAGGACAACTTGAGAACCGTGATTTTAATTCCGGTCAATTGCCTTTCACAACATCTGCATTGTACCCCGGTCAGCATATTTTTGCAAATCCTTATACTGCAGCTATCAGTATCAATCAACTTACTTTTGGTAGTCAGACCGAATCGACAGCTTATTTATATAATACAGGTACATTAGGACAATGGATTAATGTTGGTCCTGCTTCCTCTGGAAATAGTCCGGGTCAGTACTTGTCTGTTCCGAAATTTTTGGCCGGTATTGTCGGATTGCCAGGTCAGATTCCATCAATGGGAGCATTGCTTATTAAAGCTCAAAGCAATTCAAGTCTGGCTACTTTTGGTATAACTTATAGTTCAGTTGTCACAGCAAACACAGATCAGCAAAGAGTAATGGGCTCTAATGATTATGCATCAACTGATAAAATTTGTACTATAATCGACGTGAAAGGAGAAAATTCATCTGATCGTATCTGGTTGCTTACACAGCCTGAATGTACTCGTAAATTTGATAATGGTTGGGATGGAACTAAACTTAGTGGCAATGCTCTTTCAGCTCAACTTTTTGCAATTGAAAATGATGGATTGTATCAGATTGATGCTTTCGATGATATGAATAATACTGATTTAGGTTTTCAGGCAGGACAAGACCGGGATTACACCCTGACTTTTACCCACATAAACACATCGACAAAGTATGCAGGAATACTATTGTTGGATATGCTGGAAAATAAAACGATAGATATTACCGAAACCGGTTCAACATATTCCTTTACTGCAGAATCGACTACAAAACCCATAAATCGGTTTAAAATAATTACTTTTAATACAACAGAATCAGAAACTGATAACAAGAAAATTAAAATATTCAGTGCCTCCAAAACTGCATATATCGAGAATATGAGTAATCAGAATGGTAAGTGGGTTTTATACGATACTTCAGGACACGTTATTAGTAATGAAAATTTTACGGCTAAAGGTATAACTACTTTAATAGTGCCACGTTCCGGGGCATATATTCTGAAAGCTTCTACACCGAATGTTGAAGTTACTCAGAAAATAATAATGTTTTGATTGATAAAAGCAGTTTTTTTATTTGAAACGGCAACCTTCAAAATGGTCATTCACCATACCTGCAGCTTGCATAAACGCATAGCAAATAGTTGAACCAACAAATTTAAATCCTCGTTTCATGAGGTCTTTGCTCATGGCATCCGATTCGGGTGATTTGGCCGGAATCCCGGAATTGGAAGAGGGATGATTCAGGATAGTTTTTCCATCAGTAAATTGCCAGATATAGCGGTCGAATGTTCCAAATTCAGCCTGAACACGCAAAAAAGCCTGAGCATTGGTGACTGTTGCACGGATTTTGGCTTGATTGCGAATAATGGAAGCATCCTGCATAAGTTCCTGAATTTTTGTCTCATCGTAAAGTATTATTTTCAAAGGCTCAAAATTGTCAAAAGCCTGTCGGAAATTTTCACGACGATGAAGAATCGTTTTCCAACTTAATCCTGCCTGAAAAGCATCCAATACCATAAACTCAAATAACTTCCGGTCATCATGTACTGGTACGCCCCATTCATCGTTATGGTAATTAAGCATTAGTTCATCTTGTCCGGGCCAGGTGCAATCCATAATATTTTGATTGAAATTATGTTGATTAAACGATTTAAAACGGGATTTGTTTTAAATTTGCAGACAGAAATTGATTAGCCATGATTGACCCGTATCAGATTATCAGCAAATACTACCCCGAAGGAAGCGAAATTTACCACGTACTTGTGGTTCACAGCGAGCAGGTAAGAGATAAAGCACTTGAGATCGCCTGTCGACATCCTGAATTTGAAATAGACGAGCAATTTATTTTCGAAGCAGCTATGCTTCATGACATTGGTATCTTTCTGTGTGATGCCCCCCGGATTCATTGCCACGGAACACATCAGTATATCCAACATGGGTATCTGGGTGCTGATTTGCTTCGGGCAGAAGGTTTGAACAGACATGCGCTGGTTTGTGAACGTCACACTGGTGTAGGATTAAGTCTCGAAACAATAATTAGAAATAATCTGCCCCTACCACACCGCGAAATGCTACCGGTAAGTTTGGAAGAAATGGTTATTTGCTATGCTGATAAGTATTATTCCAAAACTCAACTTCATACTACTCACTCAGTTGAAAGAATCCGGCAATACCTTGGGCGTTATGGGGAATTAGAAGTTCAGAAATTCGATAAATGGTATAGCATTTTTGAGTGAATTACAGAAATTTATGCGAAAAGCCGACACTTAGAAACTCTTTAAACTGAATTTTTGCAGGTGAACCATCTTTTTCAATCACTGTATTATCATATCGTGGATTTACCGAAATACGGGTTGATAAGAAACGGTTTATTGCCATGTTTGCAACAATTTCCCAGTCAATTTCCACCTTCTGATAGTTGGTATAGAACGAGAAGCGTGAATCGAGTTGAATCTCTTTAGTAAGTTGTTTTGAATAGGTTACTTTGAAGGAACTACCTATCTCGCTCAGAACATTCTGTCCTGTTTTAATCCCGAAGAGATTGGGGTCGATAGCTTTGCCTGTAACCGCCTCAACAACTGGATTTACATAAATATACTTATACGAAATTGGTGAGACTAACACAGACAAAATCTTTTCGTATTTGTAGTCCATACCGACTCCAATATTCAAACGTACAGGTGCCAGAAAAGCGGCTTTCAGTGTATATGAATTAATACCCTTGTAGCTATTAAAAAATTGAGTACTAAAATCGACAGAACCACTATAAAAGAAGTTACCACCTGCCTTAACTCCTAACTTGCTGTTAATTCTTAAAATGTCGTCATTCGTACTAAGCCAGTGAATAGTATCTCCTGAAACAGAATTAAATCCCATACGCCATTCAGCAAAATTATCCCATTGAATGCTTTTCTTATCATCGTAGGTAAGTTGTCCACTCAGAATTCCTAATACAGCGAGGTTGGAATTTCCACCCTGATACCAGTTCGGTGAAATTACACTTTCAGAAAATTGTGCCTGAGAGCTCAATTTATATTGCCAGGGACCCACCTGAGGATTTTTTATAACAAGCCTTTTGGTTTTTACAGGTGTTTCATCTTCATTTTCAAACTCAATATTGGTAATCGGTTTTTTTGAAATAATTCTTACCCGGTTGATGTTTGGATCGGGTAACTCATTAAATGTCATAATGTAAACTGAAGCAGATTTACGTGTTATTTCATCGCGTGCATTTTTTCGGAGGTCAGCAATGATTTCTTCCGGTGTTTGTTCCTTATTTTCTGTCTTCTTGCCATAAAGAAGTGTTTTGAAATCTGTTTTTGAAATGATTTTGTCTTTGTTAGTCAATCCATTATAAACCAGTTCAATAAAAAAAGGATTGGCCAGCAGAAATAATGAATCTATTTTGTCTGTACCATTTTTCTGTGATGTGGAGTCTGAGTTTGAATTTTCAACATCATTAGTAGGAGTGATACTGCTAACTTTAATCTGACCATTTTTTAGAAGTTCCTCTAATTCAGTTTTTGATATTAAGCCGGTTTTCGAAATTGCTTTTTTAGTTTTGGTGATTGTATCTGCTAAAGACCTCTCAATCAGGCTATCTACATTGATGTTTACTAATTCTGAATTAGGTTCATAATTGAAGAAATGCTTCAGTTGATTTGCCTGAACATGAAAAATAACAAATAAAAAAATAATAGAACTTAATACCTTAAACTTCATATAATATAACTATTTACCTTTTCTTACTGATTCAGAAGCAAATATTTAAAGAGAGTTTTCAAATCCTGCTGGAAGTGATTTGTTGCCTGTTTTTGCACCCAATTCTTTTATTTTTTCGGCAGTGCGGATAATGTTTCCACTACCATCTTTCATTTTTTTCATTGCGTCATCATACGCGTTGGAAGTGCGATCTAAGTTGGCTTTAATCTTTACCATATCTTCTGCAAACCCAATAAACTTATCATACAATGTACCGCTCAAACGAGCTATTTCTTGTGCATTTTTCGTTTGATTTTCTTGTTTCCAAATTGACGAAATTGTGCGCAATGTTGCCAATAAAGTTGTAGGACTTACAATCACAATCTTGCGATCCCATGCATAAGCAAAGATTTCGCTGTCGGCCTGAACGGCTACCGAAAACGATGCTTCAATAGGCAAAAACATTAATACAAAATCAGGTGTGTTCAGGTTCAGTGCATTCTGATAATTCTTTTCGCTCAACAATTTTACATGGCTATGCAATGAATTCACATGATCTTTCAGAAATCCCATACGTTGCTCATCTATTTCGGCTGATATCAGGCGTTCGTACGCTACCAATGAAACTTTAGAATCTATAATAATATGTTTATTATCAGGTAAATGAATTATTACATCTGGTCGTTGTACATTAGCATTGTTGCTTTCAATAACTTCTTCACGCTCGTATTCCTGACCTTTTGTCAAACCCGAACGTTCCAATACACGTTCCAGAATTACTTCGCCCCAGTTTCCCTGCTTCTTTACATCGCCTTTAAGTGCTTTAGTCAAATTATTGGCTTCTTCGCTTATCCGTGTGTTAAGTTTTGTAAGTGCTTTAACTTCTTCACTTAAACTCAATTTTTCCCGTAATTCACTTTTGTAGGTCTCTTCAACTTTTTTCTCAAAGTCCTGAATTCTTTCTTTAAGCGGATTCAGAATTTCGCTCAGATTTTTATGATTTGATGCCGAAAATTCATCCGATCGTTCTTTCAGTATTTTGGTAGCAATATTCTCAAATTCAGTAGTTAACCGTTTCTGAAGTGTTTCTATTTCTGCTTTCTGATTTTGGAGTTTCTCGACCAAATTTTCATTGACGGTTTTTAATGTAGCAACTTCTATGCCATTTTTGTTAGCCAGTTCCTGCTGTTTATTAAGTTCCAATAAAGCCCTCTCAAGTTCTTCGCCTTTGTTTTTCAGTTTTTCGTCAACTACACGTAGGTTTGTATTCGCTTCGTTAAGTGCATTGTTCAACGTTTTATCATTGATTTCCAGTGAGTTTTGAAGATTCTTTTGTTTACGTGACGAAATTATCCACGCTGAGAGAAAACCAACTGTCAACGCGAAAATTGCAAGGATGTATTCCATATATCTTAGATTTTTTTGAGGTATTAATCAAACAAGGTAGGGTGGTCTTCTTCCATTTTCCGGATAATGGTGAGCATAACGGCTTCACGGATGAATTTCGACTTGTTTTTTACCTTATATTTTGAAATATAACGATTTAATGCCTTATTTTCTTCGTCGTTCAACGTAAATGCATTTTTATGAGTACGGAGTAATTTGGTCTTTATTTGAGTGGAAGGTTTCTTTTTTGCCATAATATTTTATTATTTCGCACAAAAATAATATTATCTTATCAATTTTAACGACAATATAACAAAAAACTGTATTTTTGCATTTTGAATCGAACTATTAACACATCAACTCGTTTACTAAAACATGGCAGAACACAATGAACTAGGCAATCTGGGAGAAGAAAGGGCTCAAGCGTATCTTCGCGAAAAAGGATATATTATTCGCCACACTAATTGGCACAATTCGACTCCTTCGGGTACTGAGGGAAAGCTCGAACTTGATATTGTAGCCGAAAATGATGGTCTGTTGATAGTGGTAGAAGTAAAAACCCGCTCCACAGAAACTTTTGAACATCCGGCTGAAGCCATTACCAAACGCAAAATCAAAAACATTATTAATGCCACTCACGAATATATTTTTCAGTTCGACTGGCAGGGCGAAACGCGTTTCGATGTCATTTCTGTCATTCCACATGGTCAGGATTTTCTGATAGAACATATTGAGGATGCTTTTCTGGCGTCGTTGTATTGAATAAATACACACAAAATCCGAATGAATATACATAATCATTAAATTTCAAGTATATAAATACAAATGCAGGCTCTAAAAAATGTTTTATAATATATATAATCTTGTTTCGATTCTCAACTTGTTTGCGTACTTTTGCAAATAATTTAAAAGAACAGATTTGGTTGTTAGTTAAACATTAAAATATCTCATAATGAAAACATTAGAAAAAAACGTAGCAGAAAAGCTATTAAAAATTAAAGCAGTAAAATTACAACCCAACAACCCATTCACTTGGGCTTCGGGCTGGAAATCACCTATATATTGCGATAATCGCAAAACTCTTTCTTATCCTCAAATTCGAAATTTTATCAAACTTGAAATTTCGCGTTTGATTTTGGAATTGTATCCAGATGTTGAGGTAATTGCAGGTGTGGCTACCGGAGCTATTGCTCAGGGAGCATTGGTAGCCGATGAGCTTGGTTTACCCTTTGTTTATATTCGCCCTACACCGAAAGATCATGGACTTGAGAATATGATTGAAGGTGATTTGAAACCAAAACAGAAAGTAGTTGTGATTGAGGATCTTATCTCAACGGGCGGAAGCAGTCTTAAAGCGGTTGATGCTATTCGTAAGGATGGTTCAGAAGTATTGGGAATGATTGCCATTTTCACTTACGGATTTCCGGTGGCGGAACAGAAATTTAAAACGGCAAAAGTAAAACTGACTACACTTTGCAACTATGAATCAGTACTTGGTGAAGCTTTGTCAACCAATTACATAGGTGAGGATGATATGGAAACGCTCAAAGAATGGCGCGAAAGCCCATCAACATGGAAAACAGAATAAATTCATTGACCATTTTTTCATTGACTATTTACTATTTCAATAGTCAATTGTAAATGTTTAAATCGTAAATCAACAAAATGACAACATACGAAAGCGAGATAAAAGCCATTTCCTCAAGCGGGGAAGTGGTTTTTGGTATTCTGAGTGATTTAAAAAATATAGAAAAGTTGCAGGATAATCCTTCTCTGAAAGATAAAGCGAAAGAGTTGGAATTTGATTCCGACAGTTGTAGCTTTGCTATTGAAGGCTTTGGGAAAATGGGTTTTCGAATTGTTGAACGTGAACCATTCTCCACCATCAAAATGGTATCGGAAAATGCACCGGTAGAAATTAGTGTCTGGATTCAGCTTAAAGCAGTTGCAGAAAATGATACCCGTATGAAAATAACACTCAAAGCCGACCTGCCAATGATAATTAAAATGATGGTTGATAAGAAGTTGCAGGAAGGTATAAATTCTATAGCTGAATTGCTGGCAAAGACATTAAGTACAGCCCCCTAAATCCCCCGAAAAAGGACTTTTGGAGTTGCTATACATACAACATTCATGCAATTAATAACTAATATTTTTACAGAAATAGTCTTAAATTCCCCTTTCGGGGGATTTAGAGGGCTGGAATTAGGAGGGGCTTTATGAAACTCTGGGAAAAAAGTACGCAAGTAAATGCTAAGATAGAGGCATTTACAGTTGGTCGCGACCGCGAAATGGATGTATTTTTGGCAAAGTACGATGTATTGGGCTCGATGGCTCATATCCGCATGTTGGAGTCAGTAGGTTTACTTCGGGAAGATGAACTTAATCTGCTTCTTGAGGAACTGAAAAACATTTATCAATTGGCAGAAAAGGATGAATTTCTGATTGAAGAAGGTGTGGAAGACGTTCATTCTCAGGTAGAAATGCTTCTTACTGCCAAACTTGGTGATATGGGCAAGAAAATCCACAGCGGACGTTCGCGCAACGATCAGGTTTTACTTGATTTAAAGCTTTTTGCCCGTGCTGAGATTGAAAAAACGGTTGCAAGTGTCAATGATTTGTTCGAGGTATTGATTTCTCAAAGTAATAAATATAAAGACGTTTTACTACCGGGTTATACTCATTTACAGGTAGCTATGCCGTCCTCATTTGGACTTTGGTTTGGTGCTTATGCGGAAAGTCTAGCCGACGATTTACAACTTTTGCTTTCGGCATGGAAAATTACTAACCGCAATCCACTTGGTTCTGCCGCAGGGTATGGTTCATCATTTCCTCTGAATCGTCAAATGACCACCGATTTATTGGGTTTCGACTCGATGAACTATAACGTGGTTTATGCACAAATGGGACGAGGGAAAATGGAGCGCACAGTGACTAATGCGTTGGCAAGTGTGGCTGCAACTGTAGCCAAACTGGCTTTTGATGCTTGCATGTTTACTTCACAGAATTTTGGATTTATCCGTTTGTCCGATGAATTCACCACTGGATCGAGCATCATGCCACACAAAAAAAATCCGGATGTGTTTGAATTGACACGTGCCAAATGCAATAAACTTCAGTCACTTCCACAGCAAATACTATTGATTAGCAATAATTTGCCATCGGGTTACTTTCGGGATTTACAAATTATAAAAGAAATTTTTGTACCTGCATTTGCCGAACTTCAGGATTGCCTCGAAATGACTGCCATGATGATGGCTCAGGTGGAGTTAAATACAGAAATCCTAAACGATTCGCGCTACAATTTTATGTTTAGCGTTGAAGAGGTTAACCGACTGGCAACTAAAGGAATGCCATTTCGCGATGCTTACAAGCAGGTGGGACTGGAAATTGAAGCTGGAAACTTCAAACCCGATAAAAGGCTGAATCACACGCACGAAGGTAGTATCGGCAATTTGTGTAACGACCAAATCACTGCATATAAAAATCAGGTATTGAATCAGTTTGGATTTGACAAGGTAAAACTTGCAGAACGAAATTTATTAGCTTGAACAATTAATAATTACAAAACAAGTAACTCCTTGCGACTAATTTGCAAGTGGTTACTTGTTTTTTGTTTAATACTTCTTGCAGCTTTTCAAACTCAAAAGGTTAACTTGAATTTAAAATACAATACGATTAATGGCAATTGTCGCTGTCCGAATAAGTTGGTCGAACAGGATCATCTCAACTTTCGGTAATAGATAATTTCTGTATTACAGGACAGCAATGCCAACAATCAGGAATGAATTTTCGTTGGAAGTGATGTTCTAAAAATCTTCTGTCAGAAAAAATTAGCAGAATGGGATGTTGGCAAGTTGTGATACTAGAAAAAATGGGTATAACAGGACAATAATCATTTCTACCTTCAGAAATGACAAAATTGGAAAGGGCTTTTTTGTCATGTTTCAAATATCATGAAAAACCAAACTTATTTGGGTTCAATCTGATTCTTGTATAAAATAAAAGCAACCTGCTATTTGCAGATTGCTTTTATTGCATTCTAAAAGAATAAAATTAAATTTTTTCAATAATCACACATTCTGAAAGTTTCACATGTTTGTTTTCTTCACCCAGCATTTGGAATGATTCTTCATCGTAATCGAAGCCTGTACATTTTCCTTTAATAGTAATCATATCTCCTTCTTTGAACTTTGCAACAAGTGATTTGTTTCTAGCCACTGAGGCACTATCCAGCTGACAATTGATACCAACTGCTTTTCCCACTAAATCGATGGTAACATTACCAGAATCTTCAATTTTTTTTGAGGCGATTTTTCCCGTAGTTTCAATGATTTTAGGGCCATTCTCTCCAATAAAATTAGGTATTGCACTTGTTTTCCCAGCTTTAACCCAATCTGCTTCAACTTGTTTCAGAAGATCTTCAGCGTTCAATGTTATTTCAGGTTTTAAATCCGCAGGTGTAGTTCTGTTGTTTTGGCAATATACAAATGCATAATATACATATCCACCTCCACCTATTGCTCCGGTAAGTGCAAGGAGCAATATCACGTAAATAATTTTCTTTTTAGTTGTCATATTTCTAATTATTACTATTTGGTGTAGGGAGTGTACGTAAAGTCTACATATACTTCAATGTCTTTCTGAATTTTATCTTTCACAATTGCAGGAATAACAATTGCAAATTGCTCAGCAGTAACAGTAAAAGCGGCTGTAGCTTTAATTTTGCCATCTTTTACTACTGCAGTTCCTTCTTTTTTGATAGTAACGGATTTACCATGCATTTCCAAAATTCCTTCAACCATACGTTTGTATGTTCCATTCTTGCTGAAATCAATTGATGCAATATCAATTACTTTGGCTTTAAACTTTACTTTAGGGTATTTTGCAGATTCCACATAGTTTTCGTTAAAATGCTCCTCTACCAATTGATTGTCAAATTTAAAGTCTCTTAAGAAAGCACTTACAATCATATCACCTGTTTTTACGTCCAGAATACTTGTAATCTGATGGTTATGTGCTTCAATTTCTTTTACTGGAGTTTTGGAGTGAATCCAAACATGACCGGTTTTCGTAATAAATTTATCCTGAGCTTTTAAGTTGCTTATCAAAGCTAACGATAACACTAATGTTACTAATACATACTTTTTCATTTTGTTATTTTTTTAATTGTTTATATTTTTGAAAATTATAATCCTACCTGTTTTTCTATTTCTGTACTTTTGTCTTTTCTTGGAATTAATGGGAAAACACGTGAAATTTTAAATCCTAGACGAACATCTCCTTTCATCCAGTTGTTAGTTGTTCCTGTTATGAAACCACGTTCAGTGTTCCAGACCGCATTGGTAACAAACAATTGAAATACATGTCCACCGGTTTCAATATCAAATCCTATAGCTAATGGATTATAGGTTGAGGCTGAATGTGCTGTTAACGAGTGATAGTATTCAACATTTAAACTTACGCGGCTATTAAGTTTGTATCTACCACCAATACCAATAGCAAAAACATTGTTTTGATCCGCAGGGTCAACTACAAGGTTTCTATGTACAAAAGTTGGCATTAACTGTAACGAAAGATTTTCAGTAAACTTTCTAGCTATTAAAATTTGGCTGGTATATGAAAATCTGTTTGCATATAAACTATCAGCCGTTGTAACCGGATTTGATCCTTTCATATCAGCACCGAGGAATAAGGAAACTGAAACCGGCATATTAATTTTTCCTGTTGATTGTCTCAAAGCAGAAAATTTCAAAAATCCATCTACTGTCTTTTCCATAGCAGCTCGTCCAAGACCAACCATTAACCAATCATTAATACCATAATCTAATGTGATATGAACATTACTTTGATCTAATCCAAATGCATTATAAGAGTCAGTTATCAGTCCAAATCTGTGGTCAATTCTAAAATCAAGTTGACCAGTTTGCATTCTTTCTATTGATTGACCATTTATTAACCGCGTGGCTTTAAATGTACCAGCTGTATATTCTGTTCTAGCCTCAGTTTCGGCATCAAGTAATTTATCTAAGTCCTGTGACATTAATTTCGTGCTACTTAGTAGTACAATTACTACCGTAAAAAATAATTTTGTTTTCATATTGTTTTTGTTATATTTTTTTACTTTTACGATTATCTATTATTTTTCTGGAGCACCTGCCTCAAGCCATTTATTGATAATTGACAATTCAGTTGCAGTAAGCAAAATTGCTTGTGGTTTCATTAATTTTAGATCAGTCCCATTCTGATTAACAGCTAAATATAGATTACTCTTTTTGTAATCAGCCAAGGTAATTGTTGTGACTGGAGTTGGTGTTTGTTTTACCCAAATACTCATCACATCTGTGTAAGACGTTGGATCACATGCGATTTTTACCCCACCGGCTAATAATTTTACATTAGCATCGTGACATTGAGCACAATTATTTTTTCCCGCTTTAAAGATATTCGAAACTTCTTTGTACGTAAATGTTGTTACAACTGGTTCGCGGTTGTTCTCGCACGAACTTAGAATTGCCACAAGGGCAATAATTAATAATAATGAATTAAATTTTCTTTTCATTTTGATGATAAATTTTAAAAATTGATATTATGTTATTTGTTTGTATTTTAGATTATTGACCTGAATATACATGAACACTATTTTGGGCTGAAGGCAAATAATTGATTCCAAACCAGCATATTAGTAAAATGAGAAACGAAAATGCCAAAATCCACAGAGGTCCAATTACTTTGTAGGGATGATTGAATCTATAATGTATATACACTAAATAGCCAAGCCATGTAATAAATGCCCAGGTTTCCTTTGGATCCCATGTCCAATAATTTCCCCATGCTTGTTTTGCCCACAATGCCCCGAAAATTAACCCCATTGTAATGAAGGCGTAACCCAAATATACCAGATTGTCGGCTAACTGAATAATTGTTTTATCGAATTCGGTTTTGTAATTTTGAAACAATCCTTTGATAGCAACCAATGCTGCACCGGCTAAAAAAGCATAAGCAATAATGTAGACGATAACATGCGGTATAAACCAAACGCTTTGTAGTGCAGGCATTAATGTTTTATTATGCATTTCAGGTTTTAAATAATTCAGCAGCAAAAATAAAATGGTCATCAATAAGCAATAGACCAAAAACCAACGATACTGCCATTTTATATAAGTCACATAACCAATCAACGACAAAAACAAAGCATACCAAAGCCGGGTCTCACCCAGTGTTTTAAAAGGAGGTCGACCCAGCGAAATCCATAAAATAGTGACAAATGATATAATCAACAAAATCCCTATTAAAACGGATATATGAATCAGACTTTTTGTCGTTTTATTGGTTTTCAACAACAACAAGAGTGCAACCACAAAGAAAAGGGTTGAACCATAGAAAAAAACAGAATAATTAGACCATTCCATAGCTTATTTTTTTCCTCTCCAAAACACAAATAATGAACCAGTTATCATCATAAATAGCCCAATATAAACAACCGGTTGCCAAGGGTCATTTACCAATTCAATAATTGTACTATCCGACCATTTTGCTTTGTCTCTATTAAAATCTACAATGTACATTTGCCAGCCAAGGTAAGTGTATGGATTGTTTATCGAAATTTGTTTTGAGAATGTATGTTTTCCATTATTAATATCGAGCAAAACTTTATATTCTTTATCAGCAGGAGGTAGCATCACAAGCGTGTGATCTGAATCTAAACTCAAATACATTTTTGTAATCAGGTTGCTCCCACAGCTTATCCAGCCTGTAAGTTGTTTGTTAGTTTGCACATTTCGGGCACTTACGTATGCTACAGGAGCAGTACCAATTGAATCAAAAGCAACGATTTTAGTCCCGGTTAATTCGGCACTTGGTAAATATTGAAGAACTTTTATGTTCCAGTTTTTTAAAATAATAGAATTGTTGGACTTTGCTTCCAACGTGTTTTTACCCGATTTCACACTAATCATAGTAGTTGTACTATCCATGATGGTAATTCTCGGGTTATATGTTTCCAAACTAAATTCTTTTTGTTTCAACGAAAAAGGTAAAATAGTCATTTCTCCTTTTTCACCGAAAGCGATGTTAACGTATTTTGCTGTTGATATGCTCATTCTAAGGTGAGTTTGGTCGATGGAACCCAGATTTGCAGCCATAATGGTCAACCAAAGTCCTAAATGATTCAGGATAAACCAAAAATTACTTTTTTTCAGCGGGTAAAGTCGTTTAATTGTAGCAAATCCTAAACTAAAAAGTAAGAGAAGTAAACTAAAAGCATATATCCAGGTACTAGCTATCGTATTTAGACCAAGTTTTGAGATGAATGTATTTGTTGATGTTCCCTGAGTTAATAAACCCATTATGAGTGTAACTACAGTAAAACCTACAATAGAACTAATTGCGGCTTTAGTTGAGGATAACCAACTTACTATGGAAGAACCTCTGAATTTCCAATTTCCAATGATTATTAAGGCAATAATCAAAAATAAGACAAGTATATTCCGGGGAAAGATTAATTTATCGAGATGAAGATTTCCAAAAACTACCTGAGTAATTAAGCCGGAGCTAATTACTATAACAACAATCAAAAAACTAACTGGATAGCTTACTTCTTTGCTGTTTTGACTGGTTTTTGGAGAAAGTGACATGTGAAATCAGTAAAGTAATAAATGGAAAAATAGGGTTGAAATTTCATCAACCCTATTTTTTTCTTGAATTTTTTGAAACAATTTATTTAGCAGCTACAGTAGCAAAGCTAAGTTTCAAGTTAGTTTTGATTAAGTGCTGATTATTAGCATTATCAAATGTAGCAAAACCAAACATGTATGTTTTTGCAATGTCAAATTGAGCATCATAAGTCTTGTCAGTTGTTGCTAATTTTCTGATTACTTTGATAACCCAACCTTTACCACTTACGTAAGTTGAATAAGAAGTAATGTCACCATTTGAATCAAGTAACGGACCACCATTCAAGGCATAAGTGATTTTTTTAGAACCAAGGAATGAATAATCAGTTGTAGTAGTTGGATCAATTTTAGTAGCATCTTCCAATGTCAAAACTCCGTTTGCATCAACAGCTGTAACCAATTTTGCTGCTTTACTAGTTACATCAGATTGTTTAATGAAAGCAACACCTGTCATTACATACTTAGGAACTGCAATAGCTTTTGTTCCTCCAGTTGGAATAAGGTTTTGAGTATTAGAAGTTCCTAAAGCATAGGCTGTGGAAACAGCATCTGCACCAACACGACCACCTTTTACTGCTTTAGTAGTTACAACCACAGAACCGGCAGATGTTGCTACAGAGTCAGTTGTAATGTATGCATCTGCTGTTTGATTATTTGCTTGAGATCCTGCACTTCTCCAAAACCATACATCGGCAGTAAACCCAGTCATAACATCACTAGCATCTTTAAATTTTGCAGTATAATGGTTTCCATATTTCGGAGTTACTCCATAGTGACAGGTCGACAAACAGGTTGATTTATTCCAAGCTGCATTATCAGTAATTGGGAAAAGCATTGCAAATTGATCTTGACCAAATTGACCTACTTTAGTTGTGTCAGTAATTGAAGCAGGACGAGTCCAAAGTTTAGTTTTTGCATCAAAATACCAAGCCCTGTTATCAGTGCTTTGTGTTAAGTCAGCCAATTCTACTAAGAAGTAGATATTGTTAGCATCATATTGTGAACGAACCGTGAAATTCTCGGTTTTTCCCAGAAAAAGAGTGTAGATTTTCCCGAATAAAGTAGTGTCAGGAACTTCTACAGTGTTAGTAGATAATTTGTTACAGTTAGCCCAAGATGCATCAATGCTAGCATCAGCAGATATAGCTCCGGTAGCTAATAATGAAATAAGATCAGTTGAACTGGTACTTGGTTCAGCTACAACTGGATCAGTTTTACAACTTTGCATGGTGCCCATTAATGCAACCGCTGCCAATAGAATTAGATTTTTTGTTTTCATAAAAGTTTTTTTT
This sequence comes from Paludibacter sp., assembly GCA_037134195.1. GTDB lineage: Bacteria > Bacteroidota > Bacteroidia > Bacteroidales > Paludibacteraceae > Paludibacter. Next base: position 88,481 of record JBAXMR010000002.1, read on the forward strand.
TGAATAAATAGTTATTTTACTAATTTGTTGATTTATATTATGTTTACACTATAATATCAGATGTTTTTTTAAGTTTTGTAATCCCTAAATATTGACTGTTTGCTATCGCATTAGTAGTATTATGAATTAAAAAAATAGATTTTAATCACATACTATCGCATTGATAGTATTTTGAGAGAAAAAAATCAATTCGCTAAAGTTAGTTGGCTTTGATCCAAATCTTTACATTCGTAATAAGTTTCTTCCAAAATTTGAGCTAAATTTTTCTTCGATAAAATAGCTTCCAGATCTACTTTAAATTCGTTCCAATAATTTCTTCCCTTGCAATCGTGCAATGATCTGTCGCAAAAATTCAAATTATTAATACATTCAATCACTACTATTTGCTCAAATGCAGTATAAATGTCTAACATTGAAATTTCTTCAGCAGCACGCGTGAGTCTGTATCCACTTCCTTTACCTTTTGAGTTAGTTATTAGACCTTTTAGTTTTAATGAAGCGATGATTGGATCAAGATATTTGAGAGAAATTTTTTGATTCTTTGCAATGTCTTTTTGTAACATTCCATTCGAACTGGTTGAATTAGCAATTTCAATCATTGTTCTTAAACCGTACCGTATTTTTGAGTTAACTCTCATCTGATTAAAGAAATTTTTCCGCAAATATATTATGAAAATAAATACGTGCTATTACATTGATAGTATATTTTTCTAATTTATTTTTATTCTAAATAATAAATATGATAAAATAATCATTTTAAATTGCGTAAATATCAGTAAAACAATTAGATATGGTATTGATTGTTGGGTTGATGAATTAGCTTTATGTAAAATATAATTTTTATTTATCTGCATTATGAGTAAATCGTATATATTATCTCTATTTTTAATGTTAATATAATTATGAATTATCATTTATTTCGAGCTTTATCTTATGAAATAAGCACATTTTATGGTTTTAAATTTTATTTTTAAGAATAACAATTCAATTTTTGTACTAAAATTTCAATCGGATGTATGTACTACCTGATGTAACTATTATCAAATTTCATTCAAACTTTGAATTGAATAATGTAAACTTTATTTGTAAAAGAAATTAAATTTCACACAGAAAAGAAACTTCAGGTATGAAACGAACAACAAAATTGTTTACTTTTGTTTCAACAATCAATATTTTATATTAAGAATGGGCGTTATTGACGAAATTAAAAGACCGATACTAACTGATTTACAATTGTTTGCTGCTACATTTTCGGAGGCATTGAACACAGATAATCAGTTGTTGTTGAGTGTGAATGAATATACCCACCAAAAAAGTGGAAAGCAATTACGCCCGATACTAACTATTCTGTCTGCTAAAATTTGTGGTGAGGTTAATCGAAATACAATTTTAGGAGCTCAATCGCTGGAACTTTTACATACCGCGAGTTTAATCCACGATGATGTTATTGACGATACGCTTGAGCGACGTGGAAACCCATCGGTGAATGCTCAGTGGACGAATAAAATTGCTGTTTTTTCAGGAGATTATTTGTTCTCAAAATCCTTGAGTTGCGCTACACAAACAAATAATATAGCTATTATGAAGGTTGTTTCAACAATTGGTCATCAACTAACTGATGGTGAATTATTACAATTGGTGAATTCAAAACTATCCAAAACTTCGGAAGAAAATTATTATACAATTATAAGAAAGAAAACGGCTCAATTATTTTCATCGTGTACCGAGGTTGGAGGTTTATCCACAAATGCTACAGAAATTCAACTTGAATCGCTTCGCAGATATGGTGAATATTTGGGAATGAGCTTTCAAATTAAGGATGATATTTTTGATTATTATGATAGTATTCAGATTGGAAAACCTACTGGAAATGACTTACGAGATGGAAAAGTAACGCTACCTCTGATATATGCATTGCAACATTCTTCAACTTCGGAGAAAAAGAAAATTACCTCACTCATTGATAATAAAGATTTTTCGACAGATAATATACTGACAATAATGCAATTCGCTCGCGAAAATGGAGGAATAGATTACTCAATAAAAGTAATGGAAGCTTTTAAAGATAAAGCCATTGAAGAGCTTAGACACTTTCCGGATAGTGATGCTAAGAAATCGCTAGTTCTTTGTGCTGAATATGCGGCTTCCCGCGAAATTTAAATTTGTAAGGTTTTTATTATCGATTAATGTGCTTCAAGCCAGTTTGCTCCTATACCACAATCGGCAATAAGTGGTACATCGAGTTGAATTGCGTTTTGCATTTCTTCCACCACCACTTTTTTAGCTTGTTCAATTTCTGAAACCGGAACCGTAAAATTCAATTCGTCATGTACCTGCATGGTCATTTTGGTTTGCAGGTTTTCTTTCTCCAGTCGGCTTTGAATATGTACCATTGCAATTTTGATAATATCTGCTGCTGAACCCTGTATCGGTGCATTGATGGCATTTCGCTCGGCATAACCACGCACAATACTGTTTTGTGAGTTGATGTCTGCCAAAAAGCGTTTCCGTCCGAATATAGTTTCCACATATCCCATTTCTTTTGCTTTCTGAATCGCGTTGTCCATGTATTTTTTTACATCCGGATAAGTGGCAAAGTATCCATCAATCAACTCTTTGGCTTCTCCGCGGGGAATGTTCAACCGCTCAGCCAATCCAAAGGTGGAAATACCGTAAATAATACCAAAGTTGGCTGTTTTGGCTTTCCGGCGCATGTCGGAGTTGACTTCTTCTAACGGGATTTTATAAATTTTGGCAGCAGTGGCGGTATGAATGTCATGACCACTATTGAAGGCGTCCAGCATATTTTTGTCACCACTCAGGTGAGCCATTATGCGGAGTTCAATTTGTGAATAGTCGGCACTTAGGAAAACGCAACCATCGTCAGGGATAAAAGCTTTACGAATTTCTTTGCCCTGCGCATCGCGAATTGGGATATTTTGAAGATTTGGGTTTGTTGAACTTAGTCGACCGGTAGCTGCAACGGTTTGATTATAAGATGTATGCACTTTGCCGGTTACAGTACTTATCAGCAGTGGAAGGGCATCAATATACGTGCTTAGAAGCTTTTTTAATCCACGATAATCAAGGATTTTGCCGATAATTGGATGTTTTGAGCGAATTTTTTCCAAAACATCTTCGGCTGTTGAATACTGACCAGTTTTAGTTTTCTTGGCCTTATCGTCCAGTTTCAGTCGGTCAAATAATATCTCACCAACCTGTGCCGGTGAAGAAACATTGAATTCGTATCCTGCTATGCTGTGGATTTCTTTTTCAAGAGCAATCATTTCTTCGGTTAAAATCTCAGAACTCTGTCGTAGTGCTTCGCTATCAATGCGAACTCCTGTTCGCTCCATGATAGCAAGAACTTTGAGCAAAGGCATTTCAATTTTGTAGAAAAGATTTTCTAACGCATTATCCTTCAGTTCCCTTTCCAATATATGTTTAAGTCGGAAAGTTATATCCGCATCTTCGGCAGCATAATTGCATAGTAAATCTAAGTCCACAAAACGGATATCAATTTGATTTTTGCCTTTTGAGCCAACTAAATCTTCGTAATGAATGGTGCGGTATCGGAGGTAAATCTCTGCCAGGTAATCCATTCCGTGGCGCAATTCGGGCTGTACCAGGTAATGTGCAATCATGGTATCAAAGAATTTTCCTTTCAGATGTATGCCGTATTGAGCCAGCATGAGCAAATCAAACTTTATATTCTGACCTATTTTTTCGATATGTTCGCTCTCAAAAATTACTTTGAATTCGCGCAAAACTTCGGTGGCTTCAGTTTTGTCGGTTGGTAACGATACATAATACGCTTCACCTTCTTTGAAACTGAATGACAGACCAACCAAATCTGATGTAAACATATCGAGCCCTGTGGTTTCGGTATCAAAGCAGAATGACTTTTGCATAAAAAGTTTTGAAACCAGATCGGCACGTTTTATTTTGGTGTCAATTAGTGTATAGTTGTGTGGCGTTTCGTTTATGGTTCGCAATCCTGTGAAATTCTCATCCACATGTAATACTACTTGTGCAACAGCCTTCTGAGCTTTGGGTGCTTCTTCTTTTTCTGAAGACCCGGGTTCATCGAACAGCGACATTTGACCTGCCGGTGATTTTGGTTTGGCAAAGGTTATCGTATTTTGTGGCTGGTCGGGTGGGAGAGAAGTGAACGGATTTGTTCCCAGTTTTGCCGACATGGTACGGAACTCCAACTCGTCGAATAAGGCTTTCAACTCAGGTTCGTTGCGCGGCTCGAGTTCCAGACTTTTCTCGTCGAAATCTACCGGTACATCAATTTTTATCGTTGCCAGAAAACGTGAAAAGATGATTTGTTCTTTGTTTTCTTCAATTTTTGTTTTCAGAGCACCTTTCAACTCAGCGGTTCGTTCAAGCAGTGAATCGATGCTCCCGAATTCTTTCAGCAACTTCACGGCTGTTTTTTCACCCACGCCGGGACAGCCCGGAATATTATCCGATGTATCGCCCATAAGCCCCAACAAATCAATAACCTGATCGTGACTGTCGAGTTCATATTTGTTTTTTACTTCGTCAGGCCCCATCACTTCAAAACCGCCAGTATGCTTGGGGCGATACATGAAAATGTGGTCGGAAACCAATTGACCATAATCTTTATCGGGAGTGAGCATAAATACTTCAAAACCTGCTTGCTCAGCCTTTTTTGCCATCGTTCCAATTACATCATCCGCTTCGTAACCCGGCACTTCAAGCACCGGAATGTTGTAGGCTTTAATTAGGTTTTTGATTATCGGAACGGCCAGCCGAATGTCTTCGGGAGTTGCTTCACGCTGCGCTTTGTATAATTCATAAGCCTCGTGGCGAAAAGTTTTTCCTTTTGGATCGAAAGCTACAGCAATGTGAGTAGGTTTTTCGCGTTTCAACACATCTTCCAGTGTGTTTACAAAACCAAAGATGGCGGAAGTATTTAATCCTTTGGAGTTTATACGTGGGTTGCGGATAAAAGCGTAATAGGCACGATAAATGATAGCATAAGCATCAATTAAAAACAGTTTCTTCATTGAAAAAAGAATGAGAAGTTAATAAAAATTAAGAAACAATATAATTGAAAAACACTCGGTAGAGAAAATTGTTTCGATGGTAAAAGTAATTAAAAATATTACAGAAAAAAATTTCATTTGGCAGATAAATACCAAAATTGTTTACTTTTGTAGCTACCTATAATCAGAACCGGAAAAATGAGTCTCATTGATAAGATCAGAAATACAATTGATGAAGAAATGCAACTGTTTGGAAAAACCTTTGCAGAATCGTTATATACTGACAACCCATTGTTGCTGAGTGTCAATGATTATGTGCTTCAGAAAAGCGGAAAACAACTCAGACCAATGGTGACAATATTGTCAGCAAAATTAGGCGGAAAAGTGAATCAGTCAACTATCGATGCGGCACTATCGCTCGAATTTTTACATTCAGCCAGTTTAATTCATGATGATGTAGTTGATGATGTACACGAACATCGTGGTAAACCATCTGTCAATGCACGCTGGACTAATAAGATAGCTATTCTTTCGGGTGATTATATTTTATCAAAATCGCTGGTTAGTGCTAATCGTACAGATAGTCTTCCTATTCTGAAAGCTATTGCTCAAATAGGTATGCAATTATCAGACGGTGAGCTTCTTAAACTTGAAAATAACCGGTTTTTCGAGAATTCAGAATCAAATTACTTCAACATTATACGCAAGAAGACAGCATTCCTTTTTGCTACTTGTGCCGAAGTGGGTGGTTTGTCGGTTGGTGCTGATGACGAAACGCTTCAGTATTTGCGAAACTTTGGTGAATATTTGGGGATTTGTTTCCAGTTAAAAGATGATATTATTGATTATCGGGCTGATATAAGTGAGGGCAAAGTTACACTTCCACTTATTTATGCTGTAATGAATTCGACCGGTGCTGCGAAAGACTTAGTGCTTAACTGGCTGCTTACCAACGATTTTTCTACTGAAAATACAGAGAAAATAACTCAGTTTGTCATTCAGAATGGTGGTTTGGAACACGCAGTTCAACAAATGAATATATATAAAATCAAAGCTATTGAAGAACTCAAGGGTTTTGCTGACAGCGACATCAAACAATCGCTGATAATGTGTGCAGAATACGCGGCAAACAGGGAATATTAGATAATTTACAATTTCAGGATGTACAATTTACAATTGAAAGTTCAAACGAATAAAGGAAATTAAGTACTAAAACAAATATAATGTCGTATTTTGAACGCAAAGTTGCAAAGTCGCTAAGACGCAAAGAAAGAAAAGAAAGATTTGATTTACACTGATTTATATTCTTTGCGACTTTGCATCTTAATGTCTTTGTGTAAAAAAATATGATTTTAAATGGTACATTATTTTAATCCATTTACTTATATACCAATCGTCAATCAAAAATTTAAAATCGTACATTAAAGCACTTCAGTTCTTTAGCTTCAATTTTCAGTTAGGCAATTTTGAATTAATTTATTACGAGTCTAAAAATAATCCATCTATCTTTGGAAGTTCATTTCGTAAAACAAAAAAAGCCCAGCAAACAGACAAGCAGGACTTTTGATTGAAGTAAGAATGTTCTCAGATTAAGCAACCGCGTCAGATGTAGGAGTCGGAACGGTTGTTTTTTTTGTGGCTTCTTCTTTTTTGGCTGCCAGCGCTTTTTTCTGAATGGTTATACGAGTTCTGAGACTAGTTGTATAGACCGACATGAATTTATTCAGTTCATTAATCAAAGCACTGTAATCCAAATCTGCATGATCCAATTGACCTAATTCAATGGCATGGAAAAAATTCTTCAATGTAGCTATAGCTCGTAAAGTAAGTTCCCTTTTATCAATCAAAATATTTTTTGATAAAAGTTCAATCTTTTCGTTTTGAGTTTCCTCAATTTTAGATTGCACAGTACGCAGTTCATCCACAAATAGTTTCAGTCCTAACGATTCCAGTGCTTGCTTTACCACATCATTATCGTCAAAATTCTTTCCGAGTTGACGAATCAGTTCCCGTTTTAATTCTGTATCCGAATCCTGAATTGAACTCATGTAACGTTCCAGAAACGGGGTTACCAGTTTCAGCATTTCAGCTTGCGAAGCCAGTCCTGCTTTATTCAGATTCTTCAACAGCCTTAACACTGTATCAATCATAATTCCACTGGTTGTTCGTAGTTCAGCCAGTTCATCTGTCTTTGGCTGTTTCCGATAAGTTACTTCTAACTCATTCAACTCCGTTTTTATTGCCAACAATCTGTTGTAGGGTCCTTCGATAAATAAATCTGCAACATTGTACTTTGCTGCAATAGTTACGGTATCGTTCACAAATCCCGGAAAATCAAGATACCGCATCCGGGAGTACGGCACTGTCAAAAAAACTTCGTTCATTTTTGTAAGTTTTAATAATTTAGAAACACCCAATTTTGGCTTAATCAAAATTTGAACGGGTAAAACGAAAGTGTCTGTTTTAATTGTTCGTTTTAGCGTCTTATTTTTTTTTAAATCAAATTGGTCTATGCATAAGTTCGCTGCGTCTTAATACATAAATTTTCAGCAAATATATAACTATTTTTTTTGATAAATTCAATAAACTTTTCAACATTTTTTTATTCTTATCAGAATTTGTGTTAGAATTGTAACTCCTGTTATAATAACATGTTATACATATCTGTTACAAATATTTGAACAATTGAGTTGTGAATTATTAACCGAAAACTATTGTGTTTCAGCAAGTTGAAATATAGGGTTAGTAAACAAGCAAACAAACATACATACACACTAAAAAAGTATGTTTTATAAGCAATAATTTAGACGTTTTGATTGGAATTTTTGGATAACATATTTAACTATTCTGTCGAAAATTTTTTATTTTACACCCACAAAAAAAGCGTGAACTAAGCCTTAATTTTCAGAAAACAGGAACTCATCAAGAGAAAAATGGGAAATATTTTGAAACAATGCAGAATGCTATTTAATGAATTTAATCTAACTCCCGAAATAGTTAAATCGAACCATCAGATTAACCTGGTAAAATTGGAAATAGCAAAACGAACCGTCAGATTAACACAAATGAAAATGGAAACAGCATTTTTGACGGTCATTTTAACCATATTTGGGTTGAAAATGGCAATTTTGAGGATTGAATGACTTATTTTGAACCTGAAAATACTAAAAAAATGTTCAATTTAACCATATTTTACATTGCAATAGTTAATTTGACGATCAAATTAGCTGTTTTGATTTTCAATTGTGTTAATCTGACCATCATTTTTGATATTCTATTTTTACATTTGGCAAAAATGACCATCAAATTTTATAGTTGATTTTAGGAAATGCCTTATTTGATGGTCAAATTCTAGACTACAAAAATTATTTTTCTTTATTGTACGATTAGTAAGGGGGTTAATAAAAATCTTTTCCTATTTTTGTAAACAAATGTCAGGACAATAAACAAATATCAAACGACCTCCCCTAGCCCCTCCAAGGAGGGGAACATCGGATGATTCAGGTTTACAAAATTGATTTAGATTCTAAAAGTTGATTGAATAAAAAATACTTAAAATAAAAACATTATTAAAACGAGAAAAACTTCCTAAACCAGAACTCTCCCTCCCTGGA
>JBAXMR010000003.1:0-87123 GCA_037134195.1 Paludibacter sp.
CATTTTATTTTTAGATTGGAATTCCCAATCTGTAATGCTATAAACTAAGAACTATAAACTTATTATGAGTCCGTATCGTATTTTGGTCGTTGACGACGAAGAAGATTTGTGTGAAATACTACAGTTTAACCTTGAAACTGAAGGTTATCAGGTAGATGTTGCTTATTCGGCTGAAGCTGCAATGAAAAAAGATTTGACAGTGTATAATTTATTACTGCTCGATGTTATGATGGGTGAAATATCCGGTTTTCGTATGGCTCGTACGTTGAGTGAAAACCCCAAAACAGCCTCTATCCCGGTTATTTTTCTAACCGCTAAAGATTCGGAAACTGACCGTTTGACTGGATTTAATATTGGTGCCGACGATTATATTTCCAAACCGTTTTCCATCCGCGAAGTGCTGGCACGTGTTAAAGTGGTAATTCGCCGCACCGGTAATAGTAGCAAAAACGAGGTAGCCGCTGAAAAACTGACCTACGAAACGCTCGAAATGGATTTAGGGAATAAAAAAGTAATTCTTGATGGTGTTGAAGTTCCGTTTACTAAAAAGGAATTCGAAATCCTTAAATTGTTTCTGGAAAATAAAAACCGTGTATTTTCACGCGATGAAATGCTGTCACGGGTGTGGAGTGACGAAGTAATTGTTCTAGACCGCACTGTCGATGTAAACATCACTCGCATGCGCAAAAAAATAGGCCCTTATGGTAAAAATATCGTTACCCGCTTGGGATATGGGTATTGTTTTGAAGAATAAATACATTTACCATTTAAACATTGACAATTTACCAATTCAGAAGGTAATTTCAATTGTAAATGGTAAATGACAAAATAGTAAATAACAAAATGACTTTAAATCGACGTGTATTTCTCTATTTCTTTGGTATCTTCACTTTGATGTTTGCTATCATCAGCTTCTTCCAGTACGAAAGGGAGAGGGAGTTTCGTACCGATCAACTTGATCAGCAATTATCAACCTATAATTTCAGTATCAACCGGTTTATAGAAGAACGTAATCCAAATTGGGATATGCTGGAAGAATATGTCAAACTCTTCCCAGACAGCACCTTGCGCATTACGGTTATTGATTCAACAGGTTTGGTTACCTTCGATTCGTTCGTAAAAAAGGGAACGAAACTTGAAAATCATGCTGACCGCCCTGAAATTCAAATGGCTAACTACAACCCTAACGGAAAAGCCATACGCCATTCCGTTTCCACCGGTAAAGAGTATTATTACCTGGCTCACCGTTTCCCGAAAGGCTATGTACGAAGTGCACTGCCTTACAATGTAAGTCTTATTAATACGCTGAAAGCCAATACCTTTTTTCTGTATTTCATGCTTTTAGTATTGATTGCTGCAGGAATTGTTTTATACTTTATTTCCAGAAATTTCACCAAATCAATCGACCGCCTTCGTATTTTCATTCAAAAAGCCGAGAAGGAAGAGTACTTCAATACGGATATTGAATTTCCTAACGATGAACTGGGTGAAATCAGCAAAAACATTGTGAAACTCTATAAATTGCAGCTTGAAACCAAAGAACAACTGAACAAAGAGCGTGAGAAACTGATTAAACACCTTCAGATTTCGCAAGAAGGACTGGCTATTTTTTCGACTGAGAAAAAGGAAATTCTTGCGAATACGCATTTTATTCAGTATAGTAATATTCTTTCCGACCAGCAAAGCGAAAGTTCCAACCAAATCTTCAGTCTGCCCGAATTCTCGGAAATAAATCAGTTTATTGACCAAAGTCTGCAAAACAATGAAATGAAACGTAAAAAGCTGACCATTGAAAAGGGCGGTCGGGTATTTGCTGTACAGTGCATTGTATTTCAGGACAGTACCTTTGAAATTTCTATCAATGACATTTCGGTTCAAGAACATGAAAATGAACTGAAACGACACCTGACACAGAACATTTCGCACGAGTTGAAAACTCCGGTAAGCAGTATTCTCGGCTATATGGAAAGCATTCTGGAGAATCCTGAAATGGATGCGGAACGTCAACGGTTTTTTGTGGAGCGGTCGTTTCAACAGGCACAACGCTTGCGCGATTTGCTTCAGGATATTTCTACGCTCAACAAAATGGACGAAGCTAAAAGATTGTTTGACAAAGAGCCCTGTAATATTTCGGAAGTAATTCAGGATGTATTAAATGATGTTCATCTCGAAATCGAGCAAAAAGAATGTACTATTGTTACTAACTTCCAACCGAAAACTAGCATTCAGGGAAACCGGTCGCTTGTATATTCCATCTTCAGAAATCTGATGGATAATGCGTTGAATTACGCCGGTGAGAAAATTACTATTGATATTAATTGCTACCGGGAAGATGACGAATTTGTCTATTTCTCGTTTAGTGATAATGGCGTGGGTGTTTCCGAAGAACATTTAGCCCGTTTATTCGAACGTTTTTACCGTGTAGATAAAGGTCGAAGCCGTAAAGCCGGTGGAACTGGGTTGGGATTGGCCATTGTGAAAAATGCGATTATTTTCCATAAAGGAACTATTTCAGCTAAAACCGTAACCGGTGGCGGATTGAGTTTTATATTCTCATTAAGAAAGCATTAAGCCCCCTAAATCACCCGTTAGGGGACTTTAATATGATCATAAAACTAATAGAATAAGTCTTTAAGTCCCCTAACGGGGGATTTAGGGGGCTGGTATTATATGAAATTTCTCAGCAACAAATGGACTGCACTTTTTCTCAGTAACTTTCTTGGAATTTTCAACGATAATTTTCTGAAAAACTGTATTATCTTTATTGCAGTTGTCTGGTCAAAACCTGCTTGGCTATCGCAATCGCAGTTGATTTCACTTGTTTCAGCTTCACTGATAGTTCCCTATCTGTTTATTTCGCCATTGGGTGGTCATTTAGCCGTTATCTATTCCAAAAAGAAGGTTTTCCGAATCTGCAAATTGCTCGAAATTCCTGTTTTGGTGTTAGCTTGTATAGCTTTTTACTATCAGTGGGTTATGATGGCCGTATTCACCGTACTCATTATGGGAATTCTGAGTTGTCTGTATTCTCCATCCAAATACAGTTTAATCAGAGATATCGGAGGTGCAGAAGGAGTCTCGTTTGGCAGTGGTGTATTCGAAATGATGGCCTTTCTGGGAATTCTGACAGGTACAGTTTGTGCTTCGGTTGTTTCCGATGCATATAATCAATGGCTGGTTTTCGGAATTCTAATCGGTTTAGCGGTATTAGGCTATTTTGTAACTGTAAACATTCGTGCAACTGAACTACCTGAAAATTCCAACGAAACCGGAACGCTTAATCCAATCCGATTTCTGATAGATTCTTACCGTTTTGCACGACAACATGCCAATGTGAATAGTGCAGTGCTGGGAGCCTCGGCTTTCTGGCTTATTGGCGGCATGTTGCAAATGAATTTGGTCATTCATACCGAACACTATTATCAAGCTTCAAACAGCACCACAGGCATGGTTATGGCATGTGCTGCAATAGGTATTGCATTCGGAACCTGGTCGGCAAGTAAAATTTCAGGCAAAGAAGTAAAAAAAGGGCTTATCCTGATTGGAATTATAGGTATGAGTTTATTATTTGCGCTACTCACTTTTATAAAATTGAGTTTTAGTATGTATGTGTTTCTGGTTTTTGCTACAGCATTTATGGGTGGCTTGTTTCAGATTCCCTGCTTGTCGATGCTTCAGAATGCAAATCTTGGTCGCAAATTGGGTGACATGATTGCTTATCTGAATCTGGTAACTTTCGCATTTGTCCTGCTCGGAACACTTCTTTTTTCCCTCACTGCACATTTTACTTCCGAAAACAGTTTTGCAATATTTGGCGTATTGTTCGCTATCTGCCTGCTAACCAGCCTTTATTTTTTAAAAAAATCGCCGGAGTTTTGGAATGCTACCAATGATATGTTTCGGAAAAAAAGTTTGCAAAAGGATTAATCTTGTATTGGGGTATTTCAGCAAGGTACATGAAGAATTTGTTAAATCGGATGGCATTTTGAAATAGTACTTTTTTCCGGATTAAAATAGTCTATCCATTGATAATACGTGTTCTGATTAGTTTCAGGAATAATTCTTTAAAAATTGAAAATATCAGAAATATATTTACTTATTTATTTTTATATGTTGATAGACATATTAGGTGGGGTGTAAAAAAATAACTAAATATATTCAAAATCTTCGTTCCTAAATTAGACAGATTAATAGAACGCAGATTTTCGCAGATTTAGCGGATTAAAAAACGGATAAGAAAAAATGCAAGCATTTTTGATTTTGCGCTAAAATCAATCCCGATTTATTCGGGATTTAAAATCCGTCGTAAATAAGAAAATCCGTCTTATCAGCTTTATCAGCGAAATCCGCGTCCTATTCTTTATTCATCTAGTTGAATTAGAATATCATTTGCAATAAATTAGGAACGAAGATATTTTTCAATGAAATGCTGATTTTTTACACCCCACCTATTAGGTTAACCATGCCTTACACGTCCTGTAACGTTGATAATAAAATTTAACTAATAAAATTCAATCCGAATTTGTAATAATGTCAAATTTATTCATATTTTTGCATTTCTATAATTGTTGATTAACTTTCAACCCTAATACATGAAACTCCCTTCCTTTCTTCAAAAGCTTTTCACATTCTATAGTGAAGGTTTTCGCAACATGACTGTTGGAAAAACTTTGTGGATTATTATTATAATCAAGCTTTTTGTCATGTTTGTTGTTCTCAAAATCTTTTTCTTTCCAAACTATTTGAAGACAAATTTCAACGACGATAAAGCGCGGGCAAATCATGTCCGTAATGAATTGACAATTAAAAATAACTGATTTTCTAACTATTATTAATTAATTACAAACAATTATGAATGTATTAGATGCATCTTTAGTGGATTGGTCGAGGGCGCAATTTGCCATGACCGCCATGTATCACTGGCTTTTTGTGCCACTCACACTGGGTTTAGGCTTAATTATGTCGGTAATGGAAACCATGTACGTAAGAACGGGTGACGAAGCCTGGAAAAAAGCGGCCAAATTTTGGATGACGCTTTTTGGTGTTAACTTTGCTATTGGTGTTGCTACCGGTATTATCCTCGAATTTGAATTCGGGACAAACTGGTCGAATTACAGTTGGTTTGTTGGTGACATTTTTGGAGCACCGCTTGCCATCGAAGCTATTCTGGCTTTCTTTATGGAAGCTACATTTATTTCAATCATGTTTTTTGGATGGAATAAAGTAAGCAAAAAGTTTCACCTTGCTGCCACCTGGCTCACTATTACAGGAGCTACCATTTCAGCATTGTGGATTTTGGTTGCCAACGCCTGGATGCAATTCCCGGTTGGTATGGAATTTAATCCGGACACAGTGCGCAACGAGATGATTAATTTCTGGAGTTTGTTGCTTTCGCCCGTTGCAGTAAACAAGTTTTTCCACACTGTATTTTCCGGTTGGGTAGTTGGAAGTTTATTTGTTGCCGGAATCAGTTCGTGGTACTTACTGAAAAAACGCGAAACAGACTTTGCTTTAAAAAGTATGAAGGTTGCAGCAATCATTGGTTTGATTTCAACGGTTTTAGTAGCTTACACGGGTGATGGCTCGGCTTACAACGTGGCTCAGCGTCAACCTATGAAACTGGCTGCTATGGAAGGACTTTATATAGGTGAGAGTAGTATAGAACTGGTACCTTTCGGAATTCTGAATCCTGCCAAGAAATCATATAAAGACAAAGAAGATCCTTATCTATTTCATGTTGAAATTCCATCCTTGTTGTCATTGATGGCTAACAGAGATATGAATTCTTTTGTGCCGGGTATAAAAGATATTCTTGAAGGTGGTTATCCTACCAAAAATGGTCCTGCACTTTCGTTTGAAGAAAAACATAAACGTGGACTGGCAGCTCGTGGTGCTTTGGCAGATTATCAGAAAGCAGTTGTGGCAAAAGACAGTGTAGCTGCTAACAAATCAAAAGCTATTTTAAAAGCCAATTATGCTCAGTTTGGTTATAGCTACATCGATAAACCCGAAAAACTGATTCCTCATATACCTACTGTATATTATTCATTCAGAATTATGGTTTTGCTGGGTTTCTATTTTATCCTGTTGTTTACTGTAATTTTATGGAATCAGAAGAAAATTGAAAAACTTAACTGGCTTTTGTGGATAAGTGTTTTGAGTATTCCACTGGGTTATCTTGCCGGACAGTTGGGTTGGGTTGTTGCTGAAGTCGGTCGCCAACCGTGGGCTATTCAGGATGTACTGCCGCTGAATGCAGCTATCTCGCATATATCAGCTAATTCAGTGAAGATTACCTTCTTCCTGTTCCTTGTGTTATTCTCAGCATTACTTGTTGCCGAAATACGCATAATGATTAAACAAATTAAGAAAGGACCTGAAGTTGAGTAAAATTTAAAAGTTTGAGGAGTTTGAATTGTTTGAAAAGTTCAAGAAAAAATAAATCAAACCCCAAACTTTCAAACTTTATTAACTTTCTAACTTTAAAAACCGTTTAAACTCCAAACTTTTCAAATTAATATAAACTTTCTAACTTAATATATTATGATAACATACTCATTCTTACAACACTACTGGTGGTTTTTAATATCACTTCTTGGTGGAATTCTGACTTTCTTGTTATTTATTCAGGGAGGACAGTCAATGCTGTTTTCGCTTTCAAAAACTGAAGACGAAAAACGTCTGTTGGTCAATGTACTTGGCCGTAAATGGGAATATACATTTACAACGCTTGTAACTTTTGGTGGTGCATTCTTTGCCTCATTTCCTTTGTTTTATTCCACCAGTTTTGGTGGTGCTTACTGGGTTTGGATGGCAATTTTGTTTTGCTTTATTATTCAGGCAGTTTCGTATGAATTCCAAACTAAACCGGGAAATACATTAGGTACCGGCACATTTCGTACTTTTCTGTTCCTAAATGGTTTATTAGGCACTTTTCTGATTGGTGTGGCTGTGGCTACATTCTTCACAGGTTCCGATTTTATTGTAAACAAAGGAAATATAACCAATGAACTTGCACCGGTTATCAGCTCGTGGGGTAACGATTGGCACGGTCTGGAAGCGCTGCTCAATGTTCGTAACCTGACACTTGGAATAGCCGTATTTTTCTTAGCACGTTCGCTGGCATTGTTGTATTTTATAAACCGTCTGAATAATCCGGTTCTCGAAGCCCGTTCACGTAAATTCCTGTGGTATAACGCCATACCTTTTGTTGTATTCTTCCTCGTTTTCGTTATTTGGACACTATTCTCCGAAGGTTTTGCCGTAAATCCTGCTACGGGAGTGGTATCGATGGAAAAATACAAATACTTCACAAACTTTATCGAAATGCCAATCGTATTGATTTTATTCCTCTTAGGAGTTGTGGCAGTATTGGTTGGTGTGGTTGGCACATGGATAAGTCCAAAATTCAAAAGTGGTATCTGGTTTGCCGGAGTTGGTACGATTGTAACGGTTTGCAGCTTGTTGTTGACTGCCGGATACAATAACACAGCTTATTATCCTGCCACTCCTAATCTGCAAAGTTCGCTTACCATTTTCAATTCATCCTCCAGTTTCTTTACGTTGAATGCCATGTCGTTGGTTTCACTGTTTATACCGGTGGTGCTTGTTTATATCTTTATTGCCTGGCGCTCCATGGAAAAGAAACGCACAGATATTGAAGATGTAAATGCTGATGATCACGCGTATTAATTTTTTTAATCACGTAATAATGAACAGGTTTTCCGGATTGGAAAGCCTGTTTTTTTTGAAAAATGGCTGAATCAGAGTCACTTTAATCCATTTTCAAAGTTCAGAGATAAGCTATTATGTAAAAAGCAGAGTCACCAAATGGTAACTCTGCTTTTCAATTGTTCGGTTATAATTCAACTTCCTTTTATTCAACTGAAAATTTATATATACACCATTCATCGTATTTCTGTCCCGGCCGTAATAGTGAACTTGGGAAGTGTGCCACGTTAGGTGAGTTAGGGAAACCTTGTGTTTCAAGACAAATAGCATCCTGACGGTCGTATATTTTGCCTTCTTTACCTACCACTTTATCAATCCAGTTGCCGGTATATATTTGCATACCCGGTTGCGTGGTGAATGTCTCCATTTTACGACCTGTAGTTGGTTCGTAAACAGTTCCGGCTAATACGCAGTCGCCTGTTTGTTCTTTACGCAAGCACCAATTGTTGTCAATTCCCCAACCAGGCACGTATAATTCGTCGTCAATGCGGTCACCTATTACAGTAGGATGACGAAAATCGAACGGAGTACCTTCAACCGGACGAATTTCGCCGGTAAGTGCAAACGATTCGTCCAAAACGGTATAGAAATCGGCATTGATTTGCAGTGTATGATCTTTGATAGTTCCATTTCCGACACCTTTCAGGTTGAAGTACGAGTGATTAGTCAAACCAATGATGGTTGCTTTGTCGGTAGTAGCTTCATAATGCATTTTGATTTCGTTTTCGTCGCTCAAAATGTAGTTACAGGTAATGGTTAAGTTACCCGGATAACCTTCTTCACCATCAGGTGAGAAAAGTTCCAATACCAATTCCTGTTGCGATACCGATTTCACAGTCCATACTTTTTCGTTGTAGCCGTGGATACCACCGTGCAAGGAGTTTGTTCCGTTGTTGATTGGCAAAGTGTATTCCACACCATCAATACTGAACTTACCGTCTTTGATACGATTAGCAAAACGACCGCAAACTGCTCCAAAGTAGATTTCTTTTTCTATCACTTCTTCAAGTGTATCGAAAGCAAGCACTACATCATCGAATTTGCCGTTTTTGTCCGCTACCATCAAGCGGATAATTTTAGCACCATAGTTGGTAATATCTACCGACATGCCGTTTTTATTGAACAATGTGTAAAGCGATACCGGTTTACCGTTCAATTCTATTTCTAAATCTTTTACTGTCTTCATAATTCAAATTAATGCACAATGCACAATTCATAATCCACAATTTGTTTGGAATTGTGAGCCATAAATTATGCATTATTAATTATTAATTAATTTTTGTTGCTCCGTCGCCAATTTCGGCAATGTAGAACTCTGGTTTGATGCCAATTTTAGCTTCGTAAGCAGCACCAACTTCTTTGATAAATGTATCAATTGCTTCATCTTTTACCAACGAAACAGTACATCCTCCAAAACCACCACCAGTCATACGTGAACCGATAACGCCATCGATTTTCCATGCTTCGGCAGCCATGCAATCCAATTCAGGACCCGTAACTTCGTAGTCGTCGCGCAATGAAACGTGAGAAGCATTCATCAATTGACCGAACAAAGTAAGATCGCCTGCTTTCAATGCTTTTACAGCGTCGGAAGTACGTTGAACTTCACCAACAACGTGGCGGGCACGTTTTTGAGCTACAGGATCGGTAATTGCCGATTCGATTGATTTGAATTCAGCCTCGGTCAATTCAGCCAAATATTTCAATGGACGAACAGTGTTCAATTGCTCAACAGCCAATTTACATTCAGCAACACGTTGGTTGTAAGCACCTGAATCCAGTTTGTGTGGACTGTGTGTATTTGAAATTACAATTTTTACTCCCTCTAACTTTACTGGTACGAGTTCAAATTGAAGAGTGTCGCAATTTAAATGCACTGCATGATCTTTCGCACCATTGGCTGATACAAATTGGTCCATGATACCACACATTACCAATGCAAATTCATGTTCGGCTTTCTGTCCAATTTGCGCCAACACTGTACGATTGAAACCTGTTCCCAATTGATCGTTGAATGCAAAAGCTGTAACAACTTCCAATGCAGCTGACGAAGAAAGGCCTGCACCGTTAGGCACATTACCCCAAATCAACATATCATAACCCTGAGTGATGGCCACACCCCGTTTTACAAACTGAGCTAAAACACCAAGTGGATAATTTACCCACGACTTGTTGAGTGGAGTTGTCAACTGGTCGAAGCCAAGCGAAAGGATTTCAGGTTGATTCAACGATTTGAAGTTCATCACTTTTTTATCGTTTTTTGCCATCAACAAATAAGTTCCAAAACTCAATGCGCATGGAAATACTGAACCACCATTATAGTCGGTATGCTCGCCAATCAGGTTTACGCGACCCGGAGAGAAATAAACGGCTTCGGCTTTCTTGCCGTAAGTTGTTTCAAAAGCTGATTTTAATTCTTGTACTGTCATGTTTTTATGTTTTTAATTGTATTTTATACATTTATTAATTTCGGTACAAAATTAGTTCAAAATATGGAGTTAATAGCATTATATAATCATGTTATAGAGCATAATTTTTCTACTTTAAAGTTTGTTGAAGTAGTTTGTTTTTTTGGGGTTGATTGATTTGACCGGAACAATAATTTCTTAATGATTTTTTATGTCTGAAATCTCCCTGTTGATATTATTAAACATATCATCAATGGTAAACTTCAACTGCGAAATCTGATTTTTCAAATCTGAATTCCAGTTGTTTACACTAATAGAAATGGTTTTTCCGGCAAGGGTTTCGTTGCGTGCAGAAGTAAGCAATTCCAAAAAACGTTGTTTGTTTCTGGGTGTAAAACTATTATCTCTTGTACGAGTTTGTATATACATGTTAAAATGATTCACGGCTTTGTTTACGTGATTCACAACCTCATTATATTTTTCAGATTGAATACGTAGATTTTCGTTATTGATTTGAACTGATAAGTTTGCCATTTCTTCCCTCACATAGTTATTAATACCCCCACAAAGTGTAATTCTTTTATTTTCACGTTCAAGTTTATCAATATTCTTCAATTTTGACAGCGATTTAATAGAATCGGAAAAGTTGAAGTTTGATTTAGAATTGAGTTTTTGAAAATCATTGATATCAAATTCATTATAACTGATTGGATTTGTGCTGCATTGCCAGATAGGGTCAAGTGGCATGTGGGTTTTAATAAACTCATCGGGTTGAATTTGAAAGAAATTATCGCGATATTCATTCACATATTCATTATTTCTCATAAAACCAGCCGCCCAAG
Organism: Paludibacter sp.; assembly: GCA_037134195.1. Classification (GTDB taxonomy): domain Bacteria; phylum Bacteroidota; class Bacteroidia; order Bacteroidales; family Paludibacteraceae; genus Paludibacter. The sequence continues at coordinate 10,982 of JBAXMR010000003.1, forward strand.
TTGGGTCAAAAAAATAAAAATGCTTATCAATCTCAACAACATTCCATGCATGGCTTTTATAAATCGGCTCTCCATTTTGCCTCACATAACCTTCTACCAGATACGAGCGAATACCAATGGAATTACATGACGCATCAAACAATGCAGCATAATTGGCACAAACACCTTTTCTTCTTTGTAATGCATCATCGGCCAACTCCTGTTGATCAAAATAAGTAATCTTTGCATTCATTCTATCCAGATCATAACTGATGTTATGTGTTATCCAAATAAAAATTGCACGTATTTTTTCAATTGGAGTTGAAAGATTTTGAGTAAGGTAACTTGCTATTTCAGAATTAGTTCTTTTGTTAGCCGGAACAGTCAGTGATTGTTTATCAATTACACTGTAATCAACCGCGAATAAAACACCTGTATTCATCAAAATGAATAGAATCAGACAGATTTGTTTCATTGAATGAAAATTTTAAAATATTAGTCGGTAAAAATAGTAAAAAAAAGCGTATTTCACACTAAATTATTTAGTCTAAAATACACTTTTTTAAAATCAATGTAATTTTCCCTGATTTAAAAGGAAAAAGACTGAAAATTAATCGGGAAATTCCATCAAGTAAGCTTTGATAAAGGCATCAATATCACCATCCATCACACCGTTTACGTTGGAAGTTTGATAATTGGTGCGGTGGTCTTTCACGCGGCGGTCGTCGAACACATAACTGCGGATTTGCGAACCCCATTCAATTTTCTTTTTTCCGGCTTCGACCACTGCTGATGCTGCACGCCGTTTCTCCAGTTCCAGTTCGTAAAGTTGCGATTTCAGTAAGCGGATAGCATTGTCTTTATTGCCAAATTGCGAGCGGCTTTCGGTATTTTCAATCACAATTTCGTCCATCTGGTTTGTAACCGGATTCATGAATTTATAGTGTAGACGGACACCTGTTTCAACCTTGTTTACATTCTGACCACCTGCACCCGATGAGCGGAAAGTATCCCAAGTCAACATGCCCGGATTTACTTCAATTTCAATGGTGTCGTCAACTAATGGAACAACATAAACTGAACAAAAAGAGGTCATTCGCTTACCTTGTGCATTGAAAGGTGATACACGCACCAAGCGATGAACACCGTTTTCACTTTTCAGGTAGCCGTAAGCCATTTCGCCATCAATTTGCATGGTTACGGTTTTGATACCCGCTTCGTCACCATCCTGCAGGTTGGTAATTTCGCATTTATACTTTTGTCGTTCGCACCAGCGCTGATACATGCGGAAAAGCATGGATGCCCAGTCTTGTGCCTCTGTACCACCGGCACCGCCCACAATTTTGATCACTGCGCCCAGTTTATCTTCCTCGTGCGAAAGCATATTTTTCATTTCCAGCGTTTCAATCGCTTCCAATGCATGGCGGTAGGCTTCGTCTACTTCTTCCTCTGTAACTGCTTCCTCTTTGTAGAAATCGTAGGAAAGTTGAAGTTCTTCGGCAGCCGTTTTTACACCGCTGTAACCATCTACCCAGTTTTTAAGTTCTTTGATTTTACGCATTTGGGCTTCGGCAGCTTTCGCGTCGTCCCAGAACCCGGGAACATGAGTTCGTAGCTCCTCTTCTTCTATCTGAATTGCTTTAGAATCGACGTCAAAGGTACCTCCTCAACGCGTTCTCGCGCTCCAACAAATCTTTTAGTTGGTCTTGTGTTATCATTTTTTAGTTTAATTTGCCCCCAACCCCTTAGAGGGGAGTCTGAAGATTGTTTATAATTATTATTGAATTTTACTTTAAACTTTTCCAAAGTTCTATACTTTGGAAAAGTTAGTTGATTTTAAAAGAAAAAACAAGGTGTAAAAACCAGCACAAATCCCAAAACGAAACCTACTAGAACCTGAGAAGGTGTGTGAGCTTTCAGTTCGAGGCGTGCAAGGGCAACCAGTCCGGAAATGATCAGAATCAACAAAAACAGCCAAACAGGATTGAGAGCTGTTCGGTAACAAACTCCGAAAATAGAGGCACAAAATCCACCCATTCCGGTAGCGTGAGCACTGATTTTCCATCTCATGTTGATAAAAGTAACAACCAGAATTGAGAGGGTTGATCCAACACCCATAGCCACAATAAACGTGGGAAATTGCAGGGTTCGCCACATAAACATAGCCCAGAAAACATAGGCCATAAACGAGAAAAGATAAGGCATTGTACGTTCTTCTTTTTTCGATATAAACAGGTCGTTCACTTCACCACGTTTCATCAACAACAATATTGGTACTGCCGGCATGATACCTGTAAATAATAATGTACCTATTATTGCTACCCATCGCCAAAACAGCGGCATCAACGTAAATATATCCATGTTCATAAGTAGAATCATGGCGTAAGTTGGCATCAGTAAGGGCTGAAAAACCAGAGAGATTAAATTGAAAAACCAGCCCCCTAAATCCCCCTTGGGGGACTTAAAGTTAGTATTATTTTGTATATTCATATTTATTTTCAGCCTCCCTGCCCCTAAGAAGAATTAAAATTAGTTTTGGTTTGGTTAATTTATAGAGAATAAGTCTTTAAGTCCCCAAAGGGGGATTTAGGGGGCTTCTAAACTTCTTTCCGCATTCGAGCCACTGGAATATTCAACTGTTCGCGGTATTTTGCCACCGTTCGGCGTGCCACAACGTAGCCTTTGGTTTTCAATACAGCTGCAAGCGTTTCATCTGTTATCGGTTTTTGTTTATCCTCAGCATCAATACAGTCAAGTAGAATTTTTTTGATTTCTCGGGTTGAAACTTCTTCGCCTGAATCGTTGGTCATTGATTCGGAAAAAAAATATTTTACCGGGAAAATACCGAATTCGGTCTGAATATATTTACTGTTACTAACGCGCGAAATGGTCGAAATATCGTAACCTGTACGGTCGGCAATGTCTTTTAAAATCATGGGTTTGAGATAGGTATCATCACCTTCGATAAAAAATTCTTTCTGGAAATTCACAATAGCTATCATCGTTGTGAGCAGGGTTTGCTGCCGTTGTTTGATAGCGTCGATAAACCAACGCGCGGAGTCAATCTTTTGTTTTACGAACATGACCGCATCTTTCATCTCACGACTTTGGTTCTTTTTGTTTCCGGCGTAATCCTGAAACATTTCGTTGTAAGTGCTGCTTACCCGTAACTCAGGCACATTGCTGTTGTTGAGCGAAACGGTGAGTTGACCTTCATCGTTTTCCAAAATAAAATCGGGGACAATTGTTGTCATTGATTTCTCCAGAACATTTCCGTCCCAGGCATTTCCTGGCTTGGGATTTAGTCGGGTAATTTCGGTCATCACTTTTTTTAGCATGGTATCATCCATTTCCAACCCGCGCTGAATCTTATCAAAATGTTTTTTCGAAAATTCCTCGAAATACTCTTTCACAAGGCGTTTTGCCATATCTACCGATTCGCATGATTCTTTGCGTTCGAGCTGCAACATCAAACATTCCTGTAAGTTTGACGCTCCTACTCCGGCCGGGTCGAGCTGGCGAACAAGGTTGATAATCCTGTACATTTCTTTATCTGTGGTTTCCACTCCGGCCTGAAACACGATGTCATCCACCATGGCTTCGGGTGTGCGGCGCAGGTAGCCCTCGTCGTCAACATTACCAATCACGTATTCAAGCAATAGGCGTTCCTGATTCGAAACATGTAGTAAGCCTACCTGTTCTTCCAGAAATTCGTGAAAAGTCATACCAACCGAAAACGGAATATCCTCGTATTTGTCGTCCTTAGACGTGTTATTGGCTTTGAGTTTGTAATCGGGTATATCGTCATCGGCAACATAATCATCCAAGTCAAAATCATCGTTATTTCCACCATCGTCAATGCTCAAATCGTCCATTTCCTCGGTTTCTTTCTCGGATTCAGCCCCTTCTTCCAGGGCCGGATTTTCCTCCAGTTCCTGCCGGATACGCTCCTCCAGCTCCAAAGTAGGCACTTCGAGCATTTTGATAACCTGAATTTGTGCAGGCGAAAGTTTCTGTTGTAATCTCTGTTGTAACTGCTGTCGTAACATAAGGTCATTAACGGGTTATAAGCCAACTAACAGTGCAAAGATACATTTTTTTTTCGTAAGAATAGAAACGGAAAAAGGGCTTCGCAACTTTTCAAAAGAAAGATTCTTGAATTTATTTGTAAAAAGTTTATTCTAAATTAATAGTTTAGGAAGAGCTTTAAAAAATTATATGTTAGTTCTACTTTACCAAATTAAAGATTAAACCACAATAGACACAATAGTTTCATACTTTTGGCAATAAAAGTGAGAAATATCACTTAAAATACCTTCAGGTATTTATCTATTGTGTTCTAAAATTTGTTTTTTACTTTGTTTTCTATTGTGTCTATTGTGGTTTAAAATTGACCAAATTCTATTTTAGTAAAGTAGAATTAGGAGAAATTCATTTTCGGAAATTACGCTACTTTGTTATAATTTGGTTTAGAGCAAGCAAAATGATTTTAGTGTGAAATGTTGGGAATTTCAACTTCAATCCACCACACAATGGGAGAATGCTTTCATTTATAGAAATAAACAAGTTGATTTATGGAAATATATTAATTAAAATACAAACATAAAAATATGAATTACGTCTTAAATTTGTCTACTTTCCAAATATTTATGTATTTTTGTAACCTTTTGCATTTGTTGTACTGAAATTCTTATGAATTTATGAAACGAGCATGAACCAAGTCTTTATCAAAGACAAAGTAAATTCTAGCATGTTAGTTCCATTCAACATTTAAAACAAATTCTCACGTATGAAAAAAACGATTTCAATTATATTCTTTCTATATCTTTTTGTAGCAATTACTTATGCTCAAATATCCAATATTTCGGGTTCTGTTGTAGATGAGTCGGGCGAACCGATTATTGGTGCATCAATTACCTTAAAGGATAATAGAAAAGTTGGAACTTTAACTAACGTAGAAGGTAAGTTCAGACTTTCTGTTTCTGCAAAATCAAAATCAATTATTATATCATATATAGGTATGAAGGCTCAGGAAGCAGAAATAAAACCTGTAATGAAGATTAAATTATTTTCTGATGCTCAATTACACGAGGTTGTAGTAACAGGGATGCAAAAAATGGATAAACGCTTGTTTACCGGAGCTACAACCAAAATTGATGCCGCAAGTGCTAAACTGGATGGTGTAGCCGACATAAGCAGGGCATTGGAAGGAAAAGCTGCCGGTGTTTCAGTGCAAAATGTTTCCGGAACTTTTGGTACTGCACCTAAAATACGAGTACGTGGAGCAACTTCTATTTATGGTAGTTCTAAACCGCTTTGGGTGGTGGATGGTGTAGTAATGGAAGATGCAGTTGAAATGTCAGCTGATGACTTGTCTTCAGGTGATGCTGAAACTTTAATTGCCTCTGCCATAGCGGGTTTAAATGCAGATGATATTGAGAGTTTTCAGATTTTAAAAGATGGTTCGGCTACTTCAATTTATGGCGCAAGGGCTATGGCTGGTGTAATTGTAGTTACTACCAAAAAAGGTCAGACTGGAGTGAGTAGAATCAGTTATACCGGTGAATTTACTTCACGGATGATACCTTCATATAACGATTACAATATCAGTAATTCTCAAGAGCAAATGGGTATTTACAAAGAACTGGAAGGCAAAGGATGGTTGGAATTCACAAAACTTAACAGTTCGAAAAATAGTGGTGTGTACGGTAAAATGTATAGTTTAATCGACAGCTATAATTCAACAAATGGAACGTATGGTTTAGCCAATACCCAAGCTGCTCGAAATTCATATTTACGCGATGCCGAATTCCGGAATACGAATTGGTTTGATGAATTGTTTCTTAATTCAGTAATGCAGAATCACTCCATAAGTTTTTCAACGGGTACGGAAAAGGCTAAATTTTATGCCTCTTTATCCGTATTGGATGATCCTGGATGGTATAAATCGAGTGATGTACAGCGATATACTGCGAATATGAATGCGAGCTTTAATGTACTTAATAATCTAAGTATAAGTGTCCTTACAAATGGATCCTATCGTAACCAAAAAGCTCCTGGAACCACTAATCAGGAGACTGACGTAGTAAGTGGAACAGTTAGCCGCGAGTTTGATATCAACCCGTTTAGTTATGCCATGAACACTTCTCGTACACTCGATGCGAACGAAAGTTACAGACGTAATTTTTGCGGTTTTAATATAAAAGATGAATTAAACCTGAATAACATTGATATCAATATAACCGATGTAAAGTTTCAGGGCGAATTGAATTACAAGCCGGTTAAAGGCATGGAAATAAATGGATTAGCTTCCATTCGATATCAATCGACCAAACAAGAACATCATATAAAAGATAATTCAAACCAAGCTCGCGCTTATCGCGCTGGTGTTGATCCGGAAGATGCGACCATTCGTGAAAACAATACATACCTTTATACCGACCCAGAAATTACTTCGGCTTTACCCGAATCTGTATTACCCGAAGGTGGTATTTATAATCTTACTAATTACGCATTATTAAGTGCGGATTTTCGTGGCACAATATCGTATAATACAACTTTTGATGAAGACAAGCATATTTTGAACCTTTTTGCAGGGGCTGAAAGCAATTCAACCGATCGTCAAAAAACATGGTTTCGTGGTTGGGGGTATCAATATGACAATGGTGGAAATCCTTATTACGACTATCGTGTATTTAAAATGGGTGTGGAGGAAAAAACAAACTATTATACCAATGTGTATACCTATTCTCGTAGTCTGGCATTTTTCGGTATGGCAACCTACTCTTATTTAGGTAGATATACCCTGAATGGGACTTTACGTTACGAAGGTACCAATAAAATGGGAGTATCGAGTTCGGCTCGTTGGTTGCCAACATGGAATATCTCCTCGGCATGGAATGCGCATGAAGAAAAATGGTTTCGGAATACTTTTGAAGAAGTATTGACGCATGCTACATTAAAGGCATCGTACTCGCTTACAGCAGATCGTGGTCCTGCTGATGTAACCAACTCTTTAGCTATATACGAAAGTGATAGTCCATATCGTCCACTGGCAAGTGTAAATGAAACGAGAATTAAACTGAAAGCCCTTGAAAACAGCGAGTTAACATACGAAAAGAAACATGAGTTGAACGTTGGTAGTTCGCTCGGATTTGTCAACAATCGTATAAATTTTGATTTCGATTATTATACCCGTAATAATTTCGATTTGATTGGATATATCCGAACATCAGGGGTTGGTGGCGAAATCACTAAGATGGCAAACGTTGCTTCTATGTCGTCGAATGGTGTTGAATTTACTATTTCAACCAAGAATATTAAAACTAAAAAATTTAGTTGGAATACCGACTTTATTTATGCGTATGCAAATAATAAAATAACTGATTTACAGGCACAATCGCGCGTAATTGATTTAGTAAAAGGAACGGGATTTGCATTGGAAGGTTATCCGGTACGCTCTTTGTTTTCGATTCCATTTGCAGGTCTGAATGACGAAGGACTCCCCATGTTTTATACAAATGCAGAGCACACACAAAAAACATTAACAGATATAAATTTTCAGGAATATACAAATTTGAAGTATTTAGTATACGAAGGACCAGTTGACGCACCCATAAATGGTAGTTTTGGAAATATATTTACCTACGATAACTTTAAGTTGAATATATTTATTACCTATGCATTTGGGAATGTACTTCGGTTAGATCCTGTATTTAGTGCTGATAAATATTCCGACTTGAGTGCTTTACCTAAAGAATTTAAAAACCGTTGGGTAACTTCGGGGGATGAAAATACTACCAATATCCCGGTTATCGCAAGTAAACGTCAAGCTGCCACTTATTCAAATTTGCAATATGCTTATAGTGCATATAACTATTCAACGGTGCGTGTAGCCGATGGTGGATTTGTACGTTTGAAAGAAGTCTCGTTAGGATACGATTTTCCAAAAGCTTGGCTTGGAACCCAAAAAGCCATTTCCAGTTTAGGCTTTAAGTTTTCTGCAACAAACCTTTTTTTGCTATATGCTGATAAAAAGTTAAACGGGCAGGATCCCGAATATTTTAGTAGTGGCGGTGTGTCATCACCTATACCCCGGCAGTTTACAATGACTGTACGATTAGGGCTCTAGTTTTTATTGTATAACATTTGAAATGAACTAAAGATGAAAAAATATATATATCTACTGTTTTTGATTGTATTAGCTTATGGCTTAAATTCATGTGCCGACTTTTTAGATAAGGTTCCTGATTCACGCACCACCATTGATAGTAAAAAGAAAATACGTTTATTATTAGTATCAGCCTATTCTGATAGCAATTACAGCATGTTAGGTGAAATTAGTTCAGATAATATGATAGACAATAACTCACCGGATGCTACCGGATTTGCTTATCAGAAAGCTACACTCTCTAAGCAGTACGATGAAGCTTTTGCCTGGAATGATGTTGTTTCGAGCATAGAAGAAGATTCACCTTATTCAATTTGGGATGGTTGTTATAAAGCTATTGCTGTTGATAATGCAGCTTTGGATGCTATTGCAAAATTGGAAGCTGAAGGTGTAGATATGAATGCAGAGAAAGGTGAGGCATTGATTTCACGTGCATACCATCATTTTGTTTTGGTAAATGTATTTGGACAAGCATATAAAGACAATGAGCTAAGTAAAACCGATTTGGGAGTTCCTTATGCTACAAAACCGGAAACTGTTGTGTCGGGAAATTACAAACGTCTATCGGTAGCTGAGGTGTATCAAAATATCAAAAACGACATTGACGCCGGTATTGATTTAGTTTCCGACGAGTATTATACAGTGCCAAAATATCATTTTAATCAGAAAGCCGCTCATGCATTTGCCGCACGTTTTTATTTATATATGCGTGATTATGATAAGGTAATATATCATGCCAATAAGGTGCTCGGCTCAAATGCTTCAACTGTATTGTTCAAAACCTACGATACAAATGTAAAGACAGCATATCCAACCAGTGAAATATATGAATGGATTGATGCTACTGATCAAGGCAATTTATTATTAATGTCTACCCTTTCTACTTTCTTTTTTTCGTTTTTTAAAGATTATTGCCGTTATGCTTTTAACCGTGATGCACGTACTTATACCTTTAAAAGTTCGGGACCTAACTGGAGCGATGGTTTTCCGGGAGTTTCGGTATGGAGTTGGGATTCAAATTTAGGCGGTTTTGTGGCTAAATTGTATTATTTCTTTGAATTTACCGATAAAAATGCCGGTATTGGTTATGTTCATGGAATTAAACGTGAGTTTACAACCAATGAAACCTTATTATGTCGTGCTGAGGCATATTTATATAAGGGCAATAAGGCTGCTGCTGTGGCAGACTTAAACGCATGGACACAAGCGTATTATGCTGGTGCACCAACTAAAACACCCGTAGAATTAACTGCTGCTAAGATTGAAAGTTTCTACAACGCATCGGCTACAAACTATGTAAAACCATTAAACACCTCTCAAATGAGTCCATCATTTATAGTTTCACCTGATATTGAACCATACATACAATGTGTACTTCATTTTCGTCGGATAGAAACTATTCATGATGGATTACGTTGGTTTGATTTAAAACGGTATGGTATCGAAATTACCCATAAAATTGGTGCAGATGCCACAACAAGCATTCTTAAGTGGAATGATGAACGTAGGGCAATTCAATTGCCTCAAGAAGTAATCATAGCAGGAATGACAGCAAATCCAAGAACTTCGGGGCAAACTGCAATTCAACAAAGTCCGGGTTATTGCACCGAAACAAAAGCAGTTTTGGCGAAAAAAGGCAGTTCAGAAACAATGACAAAAAATTAACATAAAGAAGATTTATTCGATATGAAGACCTTTTTCAACTATATATTTATTCTTTGTCTGGCAAGTGTATTGTTATTCTCGTGTAACGATAATAATAAAATTACAGGTGATTCCATTTTTGAAGATGTACCGGTATTAGACTCTACTTTATCAACTTACAATTTTGATTTGTGGTTATATCATAATTATTTAATTCCATACAACATAAAATTCGACTACAAAATGGTTGACGTAGGATCGGATATGGATTACAACCTGGTACCGACCGAAAACTTAAAAGCTCAGCAATTAGCGCATCTTATGCGATATTTATGGTTTGATGTTTATAAAAAAGTTGTATCCGACGACTTCCTGAAGTTATATGGTCCGCGAATGATTCATTTAATTGGATCGCCGGCCATTAATGCTTCGTTGGGAACTATTGTGCTTGGAACAGCCGAAGGAGGTATCAAAATAACACTATACTATGTCAATTCGTTGGATCCCACCAATATTCCAATTATGAATGAGTATTATTTTAAAACAATGCACCACGAGTTTGCACATATATTGCATCAAACAAAGAATTATCCTAAAACCTATGATGCAATTTCGGCAGGACATTATGATATGGATGGTTGGCAAAACCGTACCGATGAAGAAGCAAATAGTTTGGGCTTTGCCTCGAATTATGGTAGCAGTCAACCGCGTGAAGACTTTGTTGAGATAATAGCCAACTACATTGTCAAAACCGATGCAGATTGGAATAAAACATTGTGGAATGCTTCTAAAGAATGGACACAAAATTCTAATGGTGAAGCTGTTCTAACAACAAAACAATCTGATGGTGTTGATGGACAAGCTATTATTCTTCAAAAGCTGGAAATATGCCGTGAATGGCTTTCCGAGAAATGGAACATAAAACTGGATTCTTTACGTGCCGAAGTACAACGTCGCCAAAGTAATTTAAATATGTTAAAAGTAATGAATGATGATTACTAATTCATGTTGTTTTAAAAATGATTATGAACAAAAATAAGTATACAATACTCGCATTGAGTATTTTGGCAGTCATAATGTCCGGTTGTTTGAAAGAGGAAGCTGATTTGTTTCCTTATTCAGCTGCCAAGCGCATGGAAATGGTTATTAATGATGCTAAAACAGTATTATTATCAGCCGAAAATGGCTGGGAAATGTATTATTTTGCTGATAGCACCTCCAGCGGTTATACTATGTTAGTCAAGTTTGATGCCAATTCTAACGTTACAGTGGCAGCAAAAAATGCCCTGACAACATCGAATATCTATAAAACAGCTGAAAGTCAATGGGATGTGATTGGTGATAACGGTCCGGTACTCACGTTTAATACCTATAATACTGTTCTACATGCTTTCTCCGACCCATTGAATGATGGTATTGGAAATGGAGGTGATTATGAATTTATAGTAATGAAGGTTACTGCAAATCAGATCTTTTTAAAGGGAAAGAAAAGGGGAACACCAATTCTACTTAACAAACTTTCCAATACTACCAATTGGTCGCAATATTTTTCTGATTTGGACGCAATTGATTTGCTTATGTTCTCCAACAATCCACCAAATCTTACATTGAATTTTTCAAATTCAATCTATTCATTTACTTATAACAATAATCATACATTCACAATTCAGAAAGTTGGTGTTGGAGCAAATGAATCTGTTGTTGCACCTTTCATAGTTACACAGACAGGGATTAGATTTCAAATCGTTCAGGAAATAGCAGGAAAAAAATTTCAAACAATGGATTTAAGTGCTGATAAATCATCGTTAATCAGTGTCGAAAATCCTGAATTTAAACTTTTAGGTGTTGATGATCTTGCAAGTTATTTCAACGAAAGTACTAAAGTGTGGGAATTGAGTCCTTCGGAATTAAGCCCCAAAGTTAAAGCTGTTTATGATTTAATGGTTCAATCATGCAAAAAAATTAATTTTAACGACAAACAGCCAAATGTTGCCGTGAAAGATGTTGTTATGACCTTAAATTATTCTATTGCCAATAATACTTTTGTATTAAAACTTTCAATTCAGAAAAAGAATTTAAGTCATGATGGAAACTTATATTTAACCGCCGGAGTCTCAAATGATGATTTAGAGCTGTCGTTTAGTAAAACCGGAGATAAATTGGGATTGATTTTTTACAATAGCACTGGAAGTAACCCAGACTGGACTGTTTCGGGATTAAAAGAAATGGTTGATATATTTTGTTCAAGGTTTACACTCAGTTGTAATACTCCAATTAATCCTAGGAGTATAATATTTACTCAAAAAGCAGATCCCGAAATTTGGTTTACAATTAATAAAAATTAATTTCTCAAGACATAATAATAATAATAGTAATAATTTAAAAAAAATGAAAAAAAATCTACTTTCATTAGCTGTGGTAGTTTTTGGAATTTCCGTAGGAAATGTACAAGCCACTACCAAGAACCTTCCCAACAAAGGGACTGTTGCTCAAACGCAAGTTGTAAACGCAAGTCAGTCAAACAAATCGTTTGTATTAAAAAGCCCTAAAAACATGCGTAACTTAACTCAAGCTTATTTAAAAAATGCGCATTACCACCGTTTGGCTAAGATGCGCACCAATTTGAATACAAAAACACAAAATCTTCATTTATTTAAAAGCCGTACACCCTTGATGAGAATGAAGGCTAGTGCCGACACTACATTATATGAAGGATTTGAAGCCTACGATGGTATCGCTAAAAATTGGATACCTGCTAACTGGACAAGATTGAATAAAACAAATACTACATATCTGGTTGGTGATTCAATAAACCCAACATGGTCAGTCAATCCAGAAAACTCATATACAAATGCTTCGCTAGGCAGTTCTATGGCATGGATTGATTGGGATCAAACTCCCAGTGCACAAGATAGTTGGTTAGTTTCTCCTGTATTTACACCAAAAGCAGGTGACTATTTGAATTTCGACTGCTTCTATAACCCATTTTGGATGTATTACGATTATAACAATTCAACCAATACCACCGATGCATTTAACTTCACTGTTGCGAATGCCTCAATTGCATGTATGATTAGTACTGATAATGGTGCAACCTGGACCAAACTATGGGATGCGTTGGATGATGCGGGCCAATTTAACGAAACTAACATTCAGGATTTTGCTTATAGTGCTGGTTCATGGAATACTATTCAAAAAACACTGGCTGCTTATGTGGGTAAATCGGTAAAAATTGCTTTCCGTTATTATGGAAAGGATGGTGATTCGATGGGTCTAGATGAAATTGCTGTTCGTCAACTTAAACCAGCTGCATTGTACAACCGTCCACAAGGTTATTTCTATATGGGTTTAACTACTGACTTCAAAAATGCCCCAAATGACCTGATATTGGGTAATCCTTACGAAGCCGGAACATGGAGCAATTTTTCTAATATGGATGCACGTTCGTTCAACTGGACTTTATCTGATCCAACAAACAAAAATGCTTCAATCAATAGTAACGATATTCATGCAACGGTTACTTATCCTTCAGGTGAGTTTACTAACCCATTATTAAAAGCATCTGCCGAAGGCAAAGACTCTACATATACATGGGGAACATTAGGTAATTCATACTTAGAGTCTGGTGGTAATGGTAGTGGTTTAGGTATAGGTAATTATGACTTGTCGAAATACATTGCACCTTATACTTTTGCTGCTAACGATTATGTTTTTGGTACTCGTCCAGATAGCACAATCGATGCAATAGCTAACTTCTTCGACAAACCTATTCACCGCTATGTATTAGATAGCATGTGGGTGAGTTTGGGAGCATTCTCAGCACCTGCAGGAACTGAATTCAAATTAATTCTACGTCGTGTAGTAGATTATTCGTTGGCCGATACAATTGCTATAGCTACTTGTAAAGCAGAAGATGTAATCAACAACAGTGGATATTATTCCATGGTATTCAAAGGATTTGTTGTCGTTGATCCAACTACAGGTCTTGATGTAACGAATGATTATTTGGAAATTAGCGATGCAATGTTGGTTGAATTGACAGGTTTCAATAAGCCAGGTATTACGTTGGGAGCATATTCACAAGCTGAAGATAGCCCAACTGGCGAATCAAATGCATACATTTATTATTTGAATAAAACAGCTAAAACGCGCAAATTATATAATTCGTCCGATTATATTGGATATAACATTTCATTATTGTTCAATATGGCAGCTACTTATTCATATATTCACCCAGATGCAACTTTATTTGAAGCCCCTGTTGCTGGTGGAAGCAAAACGTTCAACATTGATTCGTGGTACTCACCTGATGAATGGTGGTTAGATACTGATTTACCTTCATGGTTAACTTCACAACAAACATTCGATGAAACTACCTGGGGTATAACATACACTCTTAAAGCAGAACCTCTTCCTGCTGGAGTTACCGGTCGGGGTACTGTTGTGAAAGTTTCTACATACGGTGCAGATATGTCCATAAATGTAAATCAAGGGGATTATACTGGTATTTCAGATACAAAAATGTCAAATACTTGTGTTTTAAACCAAGTCAACTCTTTTGATTTGAAGTATTCATCAGAATTTACATCCGTGTCAATTTATAACGTTTCTGGACAGTTGATGTCTGATTACAAATTGCCTACAACTGGAAAACTGACAATTCCGGTTAATGGCTTAACCAAAGGTTTGTATCTATTTAAATTTATTGGTAACAATAGTCAAACCGTAAAAGTTGTAAGATAATTTTCCAATTTTCATTCTCAAAAAAAGGAGTTTATTTAATTAAACTCCTTTTTTTTGTAAACCAATATATTAGAGTTTATATAAGTTAGATGGCAATCAATAATATTTTGTTAAACACAAAGAACGCTAAGTTGCTAAGTCGCTAAGAAAAACTGCTAAGTTTTTCTCTTTGCGTACTTTGCGGATACTTGATTATACAACAAATGGCATATTTAACTTTGTGTGCTTTGCGTTTATCTTTAGATTTTTTAAAAGTGTAGTAACTTATATAATGACTATTATAAAATTCCTATAATTTCCCGTAACGAGTCTGTTGAAAATGAACAAGGTAGGTTTTGAGTTGAAGTATTGGAATAACGAAAATAAATCTGATCAATTCCTGCATTCTGAGCCCCTATAATATCTGCTTCGTAGCTATCGCCAATCATTATTGTTTCAGCTGGCATTGACCCATTTAACTTCATTGCATATTCAAAAATTCGTTTATCCGGTTTTAAAAAACCTGCCTCTTCCGATAAAACCACATGAGAAAAATAATGCTCCAAACGGCATGTTTTTAGTTTTCGATACTGAACTTCAATAAAACCATTTGAAACAATGCTCAAAGGGTATTTATCTGACAAATAATCAAGTAACTCCAATGCATAAGGGACTAAAGCAGTTCTTGTCGGAAGCAAATCAAGATATTCCTTTCCCATTATTATAGCAACTTTTTCATTTGCTACCCCAACTTGTCTCAACGGATGAAGAAATCGCTCCAGTGAAAGTGCTTCTTTCGTTATTTCACCTTTACCATACTGATCCCACAATTCAAGATTACGTTTGGCATAAATTTCAAAATACTGTTCAAAATTATCGAAATGCTTATCAAAGTTTCTATTGTCATAAAGCTCTTGTAATGAAGACTTTGCATTAGCATGAAAATCCCATATAGTGTCATCCATGTCAATAAAAACATATTTATAACTCATGATATTTACAACATAAATTTAATAAAAATGCGTTTTCATGTTACCGAAAACGCATTATATAGTTAATAGAAATTGAAACTTATCAATTTATTCTACCTCAATAACCAGATATTTACTTACACTCCAGAATTCTTCTGGATCGACAATCAAAAGAACGAAATTACCATTTTCTTTTTCAAGCGTGTAGGAAGATTTTGGATGATTGGTTAGAATCTTAGCGTGAGTTGAATACAATGGAATTGATTTGGTTTTACGAGCATCAATCCGTACAAAATAGTTTTTGTTGAAATCGTGTTGCAAAACCCGTTGCTGACTAAAAAGCCCTTCAACTGATACAATCTTTTGTTGCTTAAGTTCGCTCAACGTTCCAAAAACATACCATGCTGTATGTATTGTTTCTTCTTGTTCTTTGATTTTTACATCCTTTGTTTTATTTTCAACAGTCAGATTTTCAACATCTCTGCCTAATTTAACTACTTGGGTATCTAGTTTGACAATTAATGAGTCTTTTTTGGCAAGCTCACCGTGTAAAACGGCTACTTTGGCAGTCTCTTCTTCCAGTAATTTAGTAAGTTTTTTGATGGTTTTCTCCAATTGGGAAGATTTAAATGAACTTTTTCTCAATTTCGACTTCAATCGTGCCAATTCTTGTTTGTTAGCTCTGAGCATATCAAACAAATAGGTCATGTCTTCATTTATTTTTGTCCTAACATCTGGACCCAAATCGTTTCCAACAGGTTGAACAGATATAATTTTTTCTGTTTCCTTGATTTTCTCAATGTTCTGTTCAATCTGGTTCATTGCAGAAAAATAACTGTCAACTTCCTGCTGAAGTTTTACTTTGGAATTCATCAACGAATCATTTTGGGCTTGAAGTGCCTTATATTCAGAAGAGTTTTTGCCACATGATACCAGCATCACTGCCATCAAAACTAAAATGTAAAAAGTCGGTTTCATATCCTAAAAAACTAAATGGTAACTAAACGAATTTAAAATCCTAACAAAATTTGAGAAATCTTTTTCGGGTGCAAAGGTAACGTTATTCTTCAATTCCTGCAACAATTACAACAATTTCTCCTTTAGGGACTTGCGCTGTAAATTGTTGTGCTAATTCCGCCAAAGTTCCCCGTTTGGTTTCTTCAAAAACTTTAGAAATTTCGCGCGAAACAGAAGCTTTTCTTTCTTGTCCGAACACCTCAGCTAACTGAGACAGTGTTTTGACCAAACGAAATGGTGATTCGTAGAAAATCATGGTTCGTTTTTCGGAAGAAAGTTCTCGAAGTTTGGTTTGACGACCTTTCTTCTGTGGCAGAAATCCCTCGAAACAAAAACGGTCATTCGGCAACCCTGAAGCCACTAATGCTGGTATTAATGCTGTTGCACCGGGCAAACATTCTACATCAATTCCATTCTCGACACACTGACGAACCACCAAAAAACCCGGATCGGAAATAGCAGGAGTTCCGGCATCTGAAATCAATGCCACTTTCTGTCCACCTTTTATACGCTGCACAACTGTTTCCACAGTTTTATGTTCGTTGAATTTATGATGAGACTGCATCGGGGTTTTTATTTCGAAATACTTCAACAGAAAACCGCTTGTACGCGTATCTTCGGCCAAAATCAAATCAACTTCTTTAAGAACACGAATAGCACGAAAAGTCATATCTTCCAAATTTCCAACAGGTGTGGGTACCACAAATAGTTTCATAGCAAGCAGTATTTGAGCATGAATTTAGGAGGATGGATGTTCATATCTTTTTAAAGCAAATCGAATCTGAATCACCTATATTTTTTTATCTTTGCAAAGGGAAAAATTTAAATCTCACCTTTGGGTATTAATTCAGCTGCAAAGTTACAACAATAGCCGAAATTATTAAAAGAAAACAAACTTATTTTCAGTCAGATACCATGATTTATTCAGAACAAAACCATCCGATTCAACAAAAACGCGGAAGTATTGAAGTTATATGCGGTTCAATGTTTTCCGGAAAAACAGAAGAACTGATTCGACGCCTGAAACGTGCAAATTTTGCCAAACAGCGCGTGGAAATTTTCAAACCCAAAATTGATACCCGTTATTCGGAAGATGAAGTTGTTTCGCACGATCGCACATCTATTCGTTCTACACCGGTTGAATCTTCGGGAAGCATTCTTTTAATGTCTGGTGAAGTGGATGTAATAGGGATTGATGAAGCTCAGTTTTTTGATGAGGGACTGGTGGATGTATGTACACAGCTTGCAGATCAGGGAATTCGGGTTATAATTGCCGGACTAGATATGGATTTTAAGGGAATTCCTTTCGGGCCTATGCCTGCTCTCTGCGCTGTGGCAGAAGATGTTTATAAAGTTCATGCTATATGTGTGCGTTGTGGCGCATTGGCTTACGTTTCACACCGCTTGGTTGAGAGTGATAAACGTGTACTCTTGGGCGAGATGACTGAATATGAACCAATTTGCCGTGACTGTTTCAATAAAACGAAGATAGTAAACGAGGAAACAAGAAAACAAGGAAACAACATATAATACTTGTTTACTTGTATACTAATTTACTTGTCCACTTGTCCACTTGTCCACTTGTCTACTTGTCTACTTGTCCACTTGTCTACTTGTCCACTTGTCTACTTGTCCACTTGTCTACTTGTTTCCTAGTTTACTTGTCTACTAAATAAAAAAATATGAATACAAAACCCTATACTTTCGACAGAGTAGTACGAATGCTTATCGGACTCAGTGTTTTAGCACTTATTTATTTGTTGATTATCCGTCTTAGCAGTGTATTATTACCCTTTCTAATTGCGTGGTTGATAGCTTATTTGCTACAGCCTTTTGTGTCATTTTTCCAACACAAACTAAAACTCAAAAACAGAGCATTATCAATTTTAGCCACTTTAATCCTCTTTTTTGGGGTAATAAGCGCAGTAATCTGGCTCTTGGCACCGGTAGTTACAGTGGAAATTCAAAAACTGTCCCAACTGGTTGTTACTTACAGCGAAAATATTGATATGAACTCCTACCTGCCCCGCTCATGGCAACGTGAAATTCAGCACTATATATCACATTTAAACCTGAAAACTATTCTTAGCGATCAAAATGTGATGAACAGCGTACGCAAACTTGCACCGCAGTTGTGGGATTTTATTAATGGTTCGCTCGACTTTATTCTTGGTTTTTCGGTAGTAATAATCGTTTTTTTATACCTAATATTTATTCTGTTGGATTACGAAAAGATTTCGGCAGATATGTTTGGTATAATACCTCCAAAATATAAAAACATAATTACTGAAATCATTCTGGACATGGAATCGGGTATGAATCGTTATTTCCGCGGACAGGCACTGATTGCTTTGATTGTAGGCACATTATTTATTATCGGTTTCAGTATCATCGGATTACCGCTTGCCATTGTAATGGGGTTGCTTATCGGGCTGCTTAACATGGTACCCTATCTGAAAGCTGTTGCAATTATACCTTCCTTACTATTGGGATTATTGCGATCTTTTGAAACCGGACAGAGTTTCAGTTCTGTATTAGTTGGAATTACTGTGGTATTTGTTATTATCCAACTAATTGAAGACTTGCTTCTTACACCTCGTATAATGGGAAGAGTTACCGGACTGAATCCTGCGGTCATTCTACTTTCATTATCTATTTGGGGTTCTTTAATGGGAATGGTAGGGCTGATAATTGCCCTTCCTATGACTACCTTAATGATTTCATATTACAAACGATTCGTGATAGAGGAGAATGAATCAGTTCAAATTCAAGAGAATACTGAAGTAGTATAAGAATCACTCAAAAACAGCACAGAGTTTATTGAAATTCTGCACTGTTTTTGTTTAAATTTCGATCTATTTTAATATCACGGATCATAAGCTGAATCGAAGTATTGCCATTAAATGAGTTTTCTTCTATTGTATAGCATATATCAAGCGGATTCAACGCTTTCAGGTGGTCATTGTACTCAAACATGCGGAAGGCGATGCCATTCATCACGTTTTCAGAACTTGAATCGATTAGTTCCAATTTCAGGTGTTCCTGCTCCTTCCCTACTAACCGGCTGGTGCCGTAATCAAACACTTTTTTCGAGGCAAACATTGGTTTCATATTTCCGGGACCAAACGGACCAAATTGTTTCAGAACACGGAAGAATTTCGGAGTTATATCCTTAAATTCCAGAATGGAATCAATTTCTATTTGCGGATAGGTTTGTTCTTTAAGTATGGTTTCGGCCACATATTTCTCAAAACGGTCGGTGAATATCAACACGTTTTCTTCTTTCATAGTCAAACCGGCAGCATACATGTGACCACCAAAGTTTTCAAGCAAATCGCGGCAGGAATCAATTGCCTTGTAGATGTCAAATCCGGGAACTGAACGTGCCGAACCTGATGCAAACCCATTGGAATTGGCTAAAACTATGCTTGGTTTGTAATACTCTTCGGATAAGCGTGAGGCCACAATCCCTATTACACCTTTATGCCAGTCGGGTTTATGTACAACGATTGATCGGCGACCTTTGTAGCGTTCATCAGCAGCTATCAGTGCGATAGCTTCGTCGGTTATGTTTTTGTCGAGGTCTTTACGGTCGTTATTATATTCGTTAATCATGCCACTTTTCATTTTAGCAAAATCATGATCGCTCGACACAAGTAGTTCTACAGCTTCCGAAGCCAGTTTCATGCGACCAGAAGCATTGATACGTGGACCTATTTTGAAAACAATATCGCTGATTGTAATTTCTTTGTCGCCCAACCCGCACACATCCAGAATCCCTTTTAAACCAACGCTTGGATTGCTATTGATTTGTTTCAGACCATAAAAAGCCAGAATGCGGTTTTCACCCGTTATCGGCACAATATCCGAAGCAATGCTCAGTGCCAGTAAATCGAGCAGCGGAGTAAGTTTCGCAAAATCAATATCGTTGGTAATAGCAAACGCCTGCATCAGTTTAAATCCAACTCCACAACCCGAAAGATGTTTGTAAGGATACGTGCAGTCATCGCGTTTTGGATCGAGAACTGCAACTGCAGGTGGTAACACGGCATCGGGTGTATGGTGATCGCAGATAACAAAATCAACTCCTTTTGTCAGGGCATATTTTACTTTTTCTACAGCTTTTATACCGCAATCCAACGCAATAACTAATTTAAAATCATTGGCAGCTGCAAAGTCAATTCCCTGAATGGAGATGCCATAACCTTCGTTGTAACGGTCAGGAATGTAGAAATCAATGTTAGTATAAAACTGTTTCAGAAATTTATAAACCAACGAAACTGAGGTAGTTCCATCAACATCATAATCGCCGTAAACCAGAATTTTCTCGTTCAACTGCATGGCTTTTGTAAGCCTGTTGACTGCATTTTGCATGTCGGCCATCAGAAATGGGTCGTGCAAATCGTTTAAATCGGGACGGAAAAACCGACGGGCATCCTCGAAAGTCAGGATATCCCGTTGAATCAACAATTGGGAGAGTATGGGACTTATGCTAAGCTCTTCTGCAAGTTTGTTTTGGGTTTCTTTTTGTTGTTCGGTTAATGTTCTGTAAATCCAGGTATTTATCATTGTATTTATTATTTTTCAAAGCGGTTTCAGAGAGTCTCAACTTTCTGAAATAAGAACAAAACACTATTATTCAACTGCTTACAATTCAAACTCCAGATATAGTAAGTGGCTTGTTCAATGCTGTAAAAGTAGAGAAAAAGTTTCAATTCCGCAACTCACATGAATAACATGCCTTAGCGCAGACTATGTTTTCAGTTGAAAAAAGTTAAGTACTATTATTACTGAATAATTATTCAAATCTTAAGAAATAAAAAACAAATTATTACGTTTAATTATTTTAATTGCAATAGCGATTAAAAAGTCAATACTACTAAAGTAAAAAGATGCAGGAAGAATTAAAGAAAACGATTGAAGTACTTCGCTCGGGTGGCGTGATTCTTTACCCTACTGACACAGTTTGGGGGCTGGGTTGTGATGCTACGAACCCAGAAGCTGTGAAACGCATTTTTGAAATAAAAAAACGAACTGATACCAAAGCTATGCTGGTGCTGGTTGATAGTACTACCCGTATACAGTCGTATGTGGACGAAGTGCCCGATATGGCGTGGGAGCTGGTTGAACTAAGCGAAAAACCACTGACTATTATTTATCCTGAAGCAAAAAATCTGGCTTCGAACTTGATTTCAGAAGATAAATCGATAGGAATAAGGGTTACTAAAGAAGCTTTTACAAAAACACTTTGTGAACGATTTCGTAAGCCGATTGTTTCTACCTCAGCCAATGTGAGTGGCGAACCAACACCTGCTAATTTCAGTCAAATTTCAGATGAAATTAAAGCTGCTGTAGATTATGTGGTCGATTTCAGGCAAAAGGAAACAAATATATCCAAACCATCGTCTATTATTAAACTTGGGAAAGGGAATGTAATTCAGATTATTAGAGAATAAGAACAAACGAATGAATAAAAATTTACTTTTACGGAAATATATATTAAACGATATGCTTGCAGCTTTGCTTGTCTGGGTGGCATTTGTTATTTTCCGAAAAACAATCAATGATATTCATATTCTGGATGGTATTCATGTGCTGATTCCTAATTATGATTATATTACCAGCCTTATACTTTTCCCATTCTATTGCATTTTTATACACTCACTTTCAGGCATTTATCTCAATACGCATAAAAAAACCCGCGGAAGTCTTATTCTCGCCACGCTTGTTTCATCTGCATTTATCTCGCTGTCTGTATTTTTAGTATTAAAACTGGGTGATGCTGTTGTTTCTTATGAGTATTTCTACTTTTCATTATTAGTTCTATTTGGCTTACTTTTCATTTTTACTTTTACATTTCGTAATATTATTTTTTCTCAGATTCAAAATAACTACAAGACCAAGAAATGGACTATAAATACAATTATTATCGGAAATGGGAATAATGCTCATAAAATCGCAAGTGATTTGGAAAAACATGCCCCACAGAATTCAATAATAGGTTTTGTTACAACCGATAAAAAAACCAGCGTTCCTGCTGATAAAGTACTCGGAAATTTGATACAGATTGCCAGCATTATTGAAAAAAATGATATTCATGAAACGATTGTAGCATTAGATAATGAAGACGATGAAACTGAACTTTTCAAAATTATCAACTTACTTTATAAATTTAATGTTGATATTCAGTTTACACCACGTTTGTATGAAATTCTGATTGGTAGTGCCAAAATTACTAAACTGGGAATAAGCCCTTTAGTTAGCATTACTAAATCGTCGATGCCTGACTGGCAAGCCAGCATAAAAAGGTTTTTAGACATTGTAATTTCATTCATTTCACTCATACTTGTTTCTCCTTTTTTGATTTATTTCAGCATCAAAATTAAAGGTGATTCAAAAGGACCAGTTTTTTACAGACAGGAACGTATAGGAAGGTTTGGTAGACCATTTAGAATACTGAAATTCAGAACTATGTATTTGGGTTCGGAAAACGGGACACCAAAGCTCAGTAGCTCCGAAGACGAGCGCATAACTCCAGTGGGGCGTATGCTTCGAAAATACAGGATTGATGAAATTCCTCAATTCTGGAATATCTTGAGAGGGGATATGAGTTTGGTGGGACCGCGTCCAGAACGTCGCTACTATATCAATAAAATTATGGACGAAGCTCCGTATTATTGCCTGCTTTACAAAATAAGACCAGGGCTGACTTCGTGGGGACCTATTAAAATAGGCTATTCTGACACCGTGGAAAAAATGATAGAACGCTTAAATTATGATATTATCTATATGGAAAATATGACGCTCGCAACCGATATAAAAATCCTGATGTACACCTTCGAAATTATTTTTAAAGGGAAAGGGATTTAATACCGATTGCACAAACAATATAGCCCAATTTCGACTTCGTCTATTTGTTCTATTTGTTTGTATGCCTTCCGAATCCGGAATTTTCCTATCGGCATCAACAATAGTAGAAATAACATTTTATATGTACTGTTGGGTATATAGAAAACGGTGAGTAATGCTCACCGTTTTCTGTTAAATATTAATCAAAACTTTCCCTAATTAATACTCCCAAAGGTCTTCTTCAAAATTCAACAGTTCAGTTTCAATCCTGTTTTGCTCTCTGTGAATCCTGTCATAAGTTAGCTCAGATTCCAACAACATTCTGTTAAACATATTGCTATCCCCAAGCAAGTAACTTCCATACAATTTTTGAGCAAAAAATTCGTCGAAAGTAAGACGTGCTGTTTCATTCCCGTTCGGAATTAAGTATTGTCTGGCAAAATATGGGCGTAAATCATCAAATGAAAACCAACAAAGAACAGATTCCTGAAAGAATTTCATTGGATTTTTGGATTGAGGATTGTCCGGATGTAACGAATAAATTGGTGCAATGGCCATAATTTTTGAGTACATACGTGAAGTATGTTTGTCAAAGAAAATAATTTCCCTAATCAAAAATTTAAACTGATTCTTTACATAATTATAGTACTGTTCTTTTGCAACTTTTGTTTGTTTAGTTATCGGATCAATCTGTATGAGATTATTGTCAGGATTATTATCATAAGCAAATATTTTCGATAATTCATCACCTTCCAATCGGGCACTATCATTAAATGATGGAATAATCTCCCTTTCGTTTCTCCTATATACCGGAACTCCTTTGCAAATTGCATCCAACATGATTCTGAACATGCTTTTATATACTTCGTTAGCACGCATCGGGAAATACAATTGATAATTCTGTTTATCCCGCATGTCTATTATCCTATAAACAATTCTAGACCACACAATATCATCTTGTCTATGGTTCACATTTGATATAGTGTCAGCTAAAGCATCCATTTCATTTGTTTGAATTCTAACATTTCCTTTCTTATCGAAAAAAGGAATCAATTTTTCCTGTCCTGAAAGCAAAGAAGGAAAAATCAAGCTGAATAACAGCAACGGAATAATACAATATTTTTTCATAAGAGAAATACATTATGTGTTTAACTACTAATTCTAAATCTGTATAGCTATAGGACTTAAAGTTCTTATTTTTCCGTCTGGTCCCACAGCCTTTATATTTTTTATGGTGAGAGCTTCTCCACCTTCAAGTTTGTCAATTTCAGATAATACTTTGGGATTAAGTTTGTTACCAGTAACTGAAACCGTAGTACTAAGTATTATTGCATTGAAAGAGATTACTGTAAAATTTGCTTTAATTAGTTCATCTGGTCCATAACTTGCTACAATTGATACTCCGGTAGATTTAAGTATTCTTTTAGTAAGAATGCCATCCTGAGTTTGTCTGACAATACCTCCTGCATCTGTATATTGAAAAAATGATTTTGGGTCAGGAATATATTTAACGCGATAGTTACCGCCACCCATTTGTAGATCTTTTCCATCAATCTTGGCATAAACCAAGATACTAATATCATTATCCTGGTTTGTGCGTACAATGTATTTTCCATTAGACTTTGTATAAGTACCACCTTTTACTACAATAGATACGTTTTCAGAAGCTACAGCAGGTACAGAAACACTGAATTTATTATCAATACCCCGATATACAACATTTAAATCTTCGTTTGAAATGGTTGCAGCAGGATCACCTACCATATAATCACATTTAAAAGGTTTAGAATTCAGAACTCCATCGTTACCCATAAAAGTTATTTGACCTGCTATCGATTTTTTGCCCGATGAAGTACATGAGGTTTCGAAAATTCCTTTTGTCACCAGATTTCCGTTAACGTAATAATTTGGAGTTTTTGTAGAATCAACAGCTGACAACACAATTTTAGCTTTAAACTTATCACCACGTATCACATAACGTGAATCTGGAATTACTAAAGCTTCCATTTTATTTACCCTGAAGTCAGAAGCATCTGTCTGAACTTTTAAAAATTCAATAATATCTGCTTCACTTGAACGAATATCGTTTTGATATTTTGTCAATATTGTTACAACGGCAGATAATGGCATACCCTCAAACATGGCATCTGTCCAAGAGACTCCGCTTTTTGGTTTAGATGTTGAAAAAATAGTTTCGTATAATTTTGACTTCTCAGGATTATTATTTGACATTGTTCTAAGAAATGCGCGGTATTCCTCTATATTTTTTTTTAGTTCATTGCCATGTCTTTCTTTGATACCATACTGGCCAGCTTTATCCAAATTATCTTTTTTGCGAATTTGAGAAACATAAGCACTGTCATTGGTATGTTTACCATCAGCCATTCTGATTATTGTAAGTTTGAAATTCTCAATATATTTATATAGCTTGTCTGATTTTTCCTTTACCAAGTTGGCTTTCTTTAGCCATTCACCTACTTTGGCAGGATTTTTCTCATACAATGCGTTAAAATCCGAGTATAAACTTGAATTTCTTGAATTTAACGATTCTATGTTTTTATGTAAGCTTGTGTCTATCATTGAAAATCCGTTCAGAATTTCGCTGGATACATTCAATGCCAACATAGCTGTAAGCACCAAATACATCATACCTATCATTCGTTGTCTGGGGGTTTCAGGACAATTCTTAGCTCCACTCATTAAAATTCTCTTTAAATTTTAGTTATCAATTAAATTCCGTTATCCCTAACTCAGTGAATTTAACATATTTCCATACACTTGATTCAATTCAGTTACTTGTTGAGCTAATTTAGTTGTACCTGCCTTGAATTTTTCAGTTTCAGTAGCTGTAGATGTTGTAGCTATCTTCATTTTCTGTACATCTCCAATAATAACTCCAAGCTCATCGTTTACAGTACGTAAGCGTTCATTCTGTTGAGTCAGATTTTCTGACTGAGCCTGAATATTTTTCAACTGAATTTCGTAAATAGAATTGATAGAAGCTAAATTTTTATTGATGTCATCTATTTTACTAGCATATTGTTTCGTGTTTTTTTCCACTAAATCCATGCCATCGGATATTCCTTTATAAGAGTTAGATAATTGCGAAGTCATCGTATTCAAATCTTCTTGACTTTTAGCAAACTTACCCGTAGCATGACTCGCACTATCAATATTTTTCACGAACTGATCTGTAGAACCTACAACACTGGATAGACCCGCGAACTGTTGAGCTGTAACAGAAAGATTTTTAATTCCTTCCGATAATTTCTTCACATCATCATCGCTGATTGATTCTGTATAATTTAAACCAACATTACGTGAAACAACTCCGTTTTTTTGCTGCACCGAAGTTTCTGGTGAAGAACTTAACTGACCCCCACCTTCAAAATCGTAAACTTTATCCCATTCATATTCTTTCAGAGGTTTGTCCAAAATACCTAAACCAAATAAGAATGCCTCTACTGACATGCCGATTCCTAGCATTATCTCAGCCCCCGTGAGGTGTAATATCTTGAACATAGCTCCAATAATTACAATTGATGCTCCCAAACTATATGCTTTTCCTATTACAGATTTTACCTCTGGCGAATTCCACCAGATATCAAATTTCGTTTCTTTTGTTGACATAATATTTCTCTTTTAATTTTTTATTATTCACCATTATACGAACGAACACAGCGAAAACCTATGTATGGACGACTTTCATTTTGATATTCGTATGTTCTTACACCACATTGTAAATAATACGCTATATCTTTCCATGACCCGCCTTTTACGACTTTACGTTTTAAGAGATCAGAATCCTCGGTTTTTGCATTATACTGAAAACTTGGATTCATATCAGAAACTAATGTACTACTTCCTTCATTGTAAGCAGTTGAAGTCCATTCTGCAACATTACCTGCCATATCGTATATTCCAAAATCATTTGGCGGAAATGAAGCTACTTTCATTGTGGTTGCACCCATATCATCAGTATAACTACCACGCATTGGTTTAAAATTAGCAAGATAACAACCCTTGGTATCTCTTATATAATTGCCACCCCATGGATATTGAGCCAGTTTACGACCTCCACGTGCAGCATATTCCCATTCTGCTTCAGTCGGTAAACGATAATCCTGTGCGCCCAATGTATTGGATGAATTAAAAAGTTTGGTTCTCCACTGGCAAAATGCTTGAGCTTGCTCCCATGTAACCCCTACTACCGGATAATTTGAAAATCCGGGGTGCGAAAAATACATACGCATTTTAGGATCATTGTAAGCAAACTGAAAATCACGTAACCACATAATTGTATCTGGATAAACATTAACAATTCGTGTAGATATTAAATCTCTTCGTGAAGTTAGTTTTCTTTTTTTTGTAGTATTAATAATTACTCCATTTTGCACATAAGAGGTATCAATTCGTACTTCAGCATTTTTTGGATAAGCACCGGTATTTACATTGTATTTGTTCTTTGGTAAAGCTGCTTGATCATAATTTATCCATTCATATTTGTACTGAAGCATACCCGGATTAATCTGTTTTTTTAGTCCAAGTACATTATTATCAGCAAAATAAAGCTTTTCGAGAATATTTTTAACATCTTCATCTTTTGAATTCCATGGAATTTTTGCTTTCCAGTTAAGTCGGGCAACTTCAGGAGCAGCTTCATCCACTTGATTCTTAACCTTAAGACGGTACTCATCTTTCCCTTCCTTTACTAGCATACGTAATGCGATAGAGTCCCGAACCCAATATACAAATTGTTTATATTTGTCGTTTGTTATTTCAGTTTCATCCATCCAAAATGCCTCAACGGTTACATTGACTGATTTTTCATTAACCTTTCCTAATGCTGATTGGTCATTAGGTCCCATCATAAATGAACCTCTTTTTACAAAAACCATTCCATAGGGCTGAGCTTCATAAAAGCTTTGATTTCCACCATTAAAACCAACAAGTTCTCCGGCTGGTTTATTACATGAAGCAACTATGGCAGCTATTACAGTAATTATCAGATATTTATTCATTTCTTTGATATTTTTGAGTTAGGAAATTTGTTTTTTAAAATTAGTCAAAAAAAATTAAATTCACAAGATTCGTATACTTTTGTACTTGTTACTCCGGCTTCCAAAAACATACTCGAAACTATAGGTAACCAAAAATTCATGTGACCCGGAACTAACACTAAGAATCTGTGTAGTAGGCAAATCGTAAGAATATCCTATAGATAGTCCATCGGCGATATTAATACCTGCTAGTATGACAATAGCAGCATCCATTCGATAGGTTAATCCTCCCCAGTATTTGGAATCATATTCAGCACGGGCAGTCAAATCCCACACTAATGAACTAAAATCAGTCCTAATAAGTGTGCTCGGTTTGAAAATAAACTTTGTATCGGGAACTGCCCAGTTATAACCTCCTGTAAAAAACATCGATCCAGTAAGTTGAAATTTGGACTTATCACCCCATTCCACTGTCGGGTTATTCAAATGCAGATAGGAAATACCTGCATAATAAGTGGGAGTTGAATAAAAAGCTCCCAAACTCATATCGAAACTCATCCCTACCACTGCGCTTTTAGGTATTTCGGGGTCAGAACTTATATCATTGTGATATTCGCCCAACGAAATAGTGTGAACACTATCACCATGAAATCCCAAACTCACATAACCGAGTTCTATACCTGCACTAAGTACCCCTGCACCAAGTTTTTTTTTATAGGCATACTGTAAATGTAATGACTGGTTGGTGAATTGACCAGCCTTATCATTCAAAAAATTCAGGCCAACTCCCTGCTTAATTCCTTCCAATTTTAAGGGTGAATTTATGCTAAAAAAAGTTGTCTGACCACCATTTGGCATACCTATCCACTGTAAACGATGTTGTCCAGCAATCTGTATCATATCACCTTCACCCACCGCTGCGGGATTAAATGATGATATGTGGAACATATACTGACTCATTTGAGCATCAAACTGAGCAACTACAGAACCTATGCAAATTAGTAATAATCCTAAACTTAAAACTATTTTTCTCATAGGTACTTTTGGTAAAGTTTCATAAACAACCTAATACGTTGTTTATCATTCTTTCTGATTGTGTCATTATTCAAACTAAAAATTGCTCTAAAAATTGTTTTATGGCTCAAATTAGTTCTTAATTCATCAGAAAATGTATAACAACAAGTCATTTCAGTTATTTTGAATCTGTTTCCTGAAATTAATACTCCTCCTCGTTAAAAAAGAAATCTTCTTTACTCGGGTAGTCAGGCCAAATATCCTCAATACTTTCATAAATTTCACCCTCATCTTCAATTTCCTGCAAATTTTCAATTACTTCGAGGGGTGAACCCGAACGTATCGCATAATCAATTAATTCATCTTTGGTAGCAGGCCAGGGAGCATCCTCAATTTTTGAAGCCAATTCTAACGTCCAATACATAGTTTAGCTTAAATTTTTTATAAATAAATGTAAGTATATAATTTCTCTAATTTCGTGCAAAAATAGAAATTTTTTTTAATAATCAAGCCTTTTCCAGTAAATTTCTTTAGCACCTGAAACCTTTGTAAAATAGCGTGATAGCACAAAAAAATAATCGGACAATCTATTGAAGTACACAAGTATCTGACTGTCAACAGAATAAAATGAAGTCATATCAAGAATCCGACGTTCAGCTCTTCGCGAAACTGTTCTGCAAACATGACTCAAAGCTGCAATTTTTGAACCTCCTGGTAGAATAAATTCTGTAAGTTCTGGCAAAGTTGCATCCAAACGGTCGATTTCATTTTCCAGAAGTTCAATACTTTCAGCTTTTAAGATAGATTCTGCTTTTATTTCCAATTTATTTTGGTCGGTTGCCAAAAATGAGCCAATTGTGAACAAATTACGTTGAATAGTGTGCAAAAAATCCATCTCTTCCTTTGGAATTTCCTCAGTACCGAGCAATCCGATAAATGAATTTAATTCGTCCACTGTTCCATAAGCCTCAATCCGAATGTCATTTTTCGGAACACGTGTTCCCCCTAATAATCCTGTTTGACCGGTGTCACCCGTTTTAGTATAAAGTTTCATAGTATTTCTTATTTTACATGCGCTTTGTCAGTTCTTTATCCTATTCTGCTTTAATAACGCATTTTATAGTGAGTTTTGTTTATGTCAGGATTAAAAAAAACAATTCCCAAATGGAATAAATCAAATGTAGATTTCACTTTCGGGTGAGATTTTATCAACCTCCATGCCTGTTTCATATCTTCTGACCAATAAATATCATCAATTACAATGACTGATTTATCATGAATTTTAGTAACACATTTTTCAAAATAATCATAAGTTGCAGGTAGGCGATGATTTGCATCTATAAAAACAAAGTCTAACTGCTCAAATTCATTAAGTACTTGTATTAATGAATTGTCAATATTTCCGGTAACAATGTGTATATTTTCAATTTGCAACTTCTTGAAATTTTCTTTTGCCACTGCGGCGATTTCGATACTTCCTTCCAACGTTATACAATGTATTTTCGACGAAGGCGATGCCAAATATGACGTAGTCAAACCAAGTGAGGTACCTAGTTCAAGTACCTTTTGAGCTTTGCTAAAATTAACTAATTTAAACAGCAATTGTGCATACTTTGGCTGTTTCAGCGAATGTTTGCAAATTTCTGAAACTTTTCGATCCCGGCTTTTACTTGTTCCAAAATCCTCAACATGCAATATTCGTTTATCATTTTTCAGATTCTGACGCAGTTTTTCTATCTCCGGAAAAATATAATACGGGCTTTTATCATACATAACAAACCGTACTAACTGAAATAAAAAAGGAGAATGAACATCGTAACCCTTCGTATTTCGTGCAGTCAGAAAATGATAAATATAGTTGTATATATAACGGATATTCTTCATAAAGTTACAAATATAAACAAAATAATTAACCGCTACAAGCTCAAAGTTGCCAATTTGCAAAAATTAGCACTGTTAATGTTTGAAATCACAAAGAAAAAAAAACTTAATAATTCTGAATAGCGACAACATAAACAAGTAAGTTCAATCTCAAGTATGCTGTATGGCATGGTATTATACAGATTGTATAAATAATATAGTCAAATTTCGACTTCGTCTCATTGATACAATTTGTTTGAAATAAATGCATCATCAACAGTAGACATAAAAATGATTTTGGGTCATCATTGTAGGTTTCAGTTGAAGTTAACTATTGAGTTATATTTGTTGTAGAAGCAAATTCTTTTTTTTTGTACTTTTGTTTTTTGGTTTTTTCAAAAAAACGAAGTATCTTAGTACGATTTTTAAATTCCAACAAGTTTTTAAACTCTAAATATATAAAAACAATGCAAAATAACTATTGTATCATCATGGCCGGTGGCGTTGGTAGCCGTTTCTGGCCTTTTAGCCGTAACGACCGTCCCAAACAGTTTCTCGATTTCTTTGGAACCGGACGTTCACTGCTACAAATGACTTTTGACAGGGTGCGCCATTTGGTACCTGCCGAAAATATATTGATTGTTTCGAATGTGATTTACAAAGAGTTGATTCTGGAACAATTACCGGAAATAAGTGCCAGTCAGGTATTGCTTGAGCCTAATCGTCGTAATACAGCCCCATGTATCGCTTACGCTGTCAACCGTATTAAATCCATGACAGACAAAGCCAATATTATCGTAGCTCCATCTGATCATCTAATAATGAAAGAAGCTGATTTTTTGGATACAATTCGCATCGGTTTTGAGTTTATCGAGAAAAATGACTGCTTGTTGACATTGGGAATTAAGCCAAGTCGTCCGGAAACCGGTTATGGTTATATTCAGATTGACGAAGGTGAAACCAGTCTGCGCCGTGTAAAGACCTTTACTGAAAAGCCAAATGCAGAACTGGCACAGATATTCTATGAAACCGGTGAATTCTTCTGGAATTCAGGTATATTCCTGTGGAATCTTCAAACAATTGTACAGGCTTTTGATAAATTGCTGCCGGAAGTGGCAACAAAATTTAATGCAGGTAAAGAACTTTTCAACACGGATAAAGAACAGGAATTTATTGACCAGATGTATCCTTCATGCCCGAATATTTCAATTGATTATGGTATCATG
Organism: Paludibacter sp.; assembly: GCA_037134195.1. Taxonomy (GTDB): domain Bacteria; phylum Bacteroidota; class Bacteroidia; order Bacteroidales; family Paludibacteraceae; genus Paludibacter. The sequence goes on from JBAXMR010000003.1 coordinate 43,434, forward strand.
GAAAAGGCTTCAGATGTTTATGTGTTATGTTCTGATTTTGGCTGGACTGACCTTGGTACCTGGGGATCACTGTATGAAATGTCGCCTAAGGATGAGCACGAAAATGTGACGTTAAAATGCAAAACTGCTTTCTATGAAAGTGAAAACAACATCGTTGTACTTCCTTCCGAAAAACTGGCTGTAATTCAGGATTTGAAAGGCTATATCGTAGCTGAATCAAACAATGTATTACTGATTTGTAAACTTGAAGAGGAACAACGCATCCGCCAGTTTGTGAATGATATGAATGTAAAATTTGACGGAAAATTTAATTGATATTTAAGTATTTAATCAACAAATGAATAATTTTAGTTTCTATAGCCCCACTTATTTTGTTTTCGGGAATGAGCGTGAGAATGAAGCCGGAAAATATGTAAAACGTTTTGGAGGAACGAGGGTTTTAATTCATTACGGTGGAGGTTCTGTACTGAAAAACGGACTTCTTGACCGTGTGAAAGCCTCGTTATCTGTCGAAAATATAACTTACACTGAATTAGGTGGAGTAGTTCCAAATCCTAGGAGTGGATTGGTTTACAAAGGAATAGAAATCTGCAAAAATGAGAAAATAGACTTTATACTGGCAGTTGGTGGTGGTAGTGTTATTGATTCAGCTAAGGCCATTGCGCTTGGTGCATTGTATGATGGTGATTTCTGGGATTTTTATACAGGAAAACAAAGTGTTGAAAAGGCATTACCGGTTTCAACTATTCTGACCATTTCGGCAGCAGGGAGCGAAGGTTCAACCGGCTCGGTTATTACCCATGAAGATGGTATGTTGAAACGTGCTGCCAACGGTGATGCGCTTCGTCCGGTATTCTCCATCCTGAATCCTGAATTGACCTCATCTTTACCTGATTATCAGATTGCATGTGGTGTAACAGATATGATGGCTCACGTGATGGAACGCTATTTTACGAATACGCAAAATGTTGAAATTACAGACAGAATCAGTGAGGCTGTATTGCTTACTGTGATATCCGAAGCACCGAAAGCACTTGCAAACAGAGAGTATGACGCGTTAGCCAATATTATGTGGGCGGGCATGGTGGCTCACAACGACACATGCGGTGTTGGGCGTGATAGTGATTGGGCTACTCACATGATGGAGCATGAACTTTCCGGCTTGTATGATGTTGCACACGGTGCCGGATTAGCAGTAATGTTTCCGGCTTGGATGAAATATGTGATGAAGCACGATATTATGCGCTTTGCTCAGTTTGCTGTGCGAGTTTGGGGTTGCGAAATGGATTTCCAACATCCGGAAAAAACCGCTCTTCAGGGTATTGAACGATACGAACAATTTGTTTCATCCATCGGTATGCCAATACGCTTCTCTCAACTTGGTGCAAAAGCAGAAGACATTCCTACGCTTGTAAAAACAATGGGTTTGGGCGAAAATACACTCGGAAGTTTTGTAAAACTGACTGAAACAGATGTTCGGAAAATTTACGAATTGGCTGTGTAAAACTGTTATGAACAACTATTATAATAAAGGCTTTTCCTCGTTAGTGATGGAAAAGCTTTTTTATTTTTTACACACAGATGAATTTACTTTCTTAATCGATGCTGCGACAGCATTGGAAACCATTGCCCGCAATTTTACCACACTGCCTTTATCGTACGGATGTACTCGATTAGTTAGCAGAATAATTGAAATATCATTATCAGGATCTATAACGATAGATGTTCCCGTATAACCGGTATGGCAATAGGTGTTCGGACTCAACGAATCACCTTTGCAGCTTGAATAATTCGAGGACATGTCCCAGCCGAGCGTACGCCCAAAGGCTTTTAACGAATCAGGTACTGTTCGCATTTGATTTACGGTGATTGGATTTAAAATTCGATGACCATTCCATTCACCACCGTTTTGTAATGCAGCTACCAGTATTGCAATATCACTGGCATTCGAAAATAACCCTGCATTACCTGAAATTCCGCAATTAAACTGACGTGATAGGGGGTCGTGTACAATTCCTTGTAATACGCTCCCATTTTTAAGTTTCGAAGTGGGTGCACAGTTGGCTAGCATTTCACTTCCCGGATTGAAATCGGTATGATACATACCAAGTATATCGAAGATATTTTCTTTTGCAAAATCTCTCAGGCTTTTTCCACTTATTTTTTCGATGATATGCTGTAATGTTATAAAATTTAAACAGCTGTATTCCATGCTTTTACCCGGTTCAAAATCCCGTTTGCAGGAATCAATATAGTTCATAAATCCAACGGGATTTGATGTGCCGTATCGTTTTTTTATGGTTGTTTCGGGCGCGTAGGACGGCAGACCGGAAGTGTGAGTCAATAAATTGATAATTCGGATATTCGCTTTTCTATTGGGTTGTATCAAGTACACAAAACCCGGAATATACATATTTACATCGTCTTGCAGCCGTAATGAATCTCTTTCATACAATATCATGGCAGAAATGGCTGTAGCCATGGGTTTGGTGCAGGACGCCATATCAAAAACCGTATTCACATCCATCGGCAAAACAGTTGGATAAACCTGCTTGTTGCCATACGCTTTCAGGTATGCCATTTTGCCATGACGCACTACCGCCAACACAGCACCGGGAATTTGTTTCTTATATATTGCAGCCTGAATAATGCTATCAGCTTTTTTCAGTTTACCTGCTTCAAGTCCAACCTGTTCGGGAAGGACTTCTTCGAGTGATTGCGCTGTTGTAATGCTTATAGCACAAATCATTATCAAACTAAAAAGAAAAGTTTTCTTCATACCAACTAATACCTAACTACAGGACAAAGATATGCTTTTTTTGACCGTGAAATTGCTTTAAAAGTATTGTTAGTTATTCTTAACTGTAAAAAAAGATGTACTTTTGTATCGTTTTTTCGTTGTTCAGTCGTTTTGAAATAAATTATGATACCCAAATCTATTTATATCCAACCACAAGATATCAATCTTCAAATCAATCTACCCAGTTCAAAAAGTATCAGCAACAGGGCATTGATTCTGAATGCACTGGCATATAGCCCCTATGAAATTCAAAATTTGTCGGACTGTGATGATACGCAGGTAACGGTGAAAGCTTTGGATTCAAACGACACTACTTTTAATATTGGTGCAGCCGGCACTGCCATGCGTTTCCTAACGGCTTTTTTGGCAAAAACAGTTGGCGAATGGGTAATCACAGGTAGTGAACGCATGAAAAACCGTCCGATAAAACTGTTGGTAGAAGCTTTGACAAGTCTCGGAGCAAGGATTGAGTACGTGGAGAAAGAAGGTTTTCCACCGCTCCGTATTTTTGGAAGTGCGATGATGGGTGGCGAAATTAGTCTGAATGGAGGTGTTAGCAGCCAGTATATTTCGGCACTGATGATGATAGCACCTTATATGCAAAATGGATTAAAAATCAGGCTTGAAGGCAATGTAATTTCAGTTCCGTATATCCGAATGACAATGAGTATGATGAAGCAATATGGTGTAGAAGTTGAATTTAAAAACAATGTAATTGACATAAAACCAAGTATCTACATACCGATTCAATACAAAGTGGAATCGGATTGGTCTGCTGCTTCGTATTGGTACGAGATTCTTTCAATTAGCGGAAAAGGGCAGATTTTTCTGTACGGATTGAATGAAAATAGTTCTCAGGGGGATAGCAAAGTGGCAGAATTGTTTGAGCAACTGGGTGTAAAGACCGACTATAAACAGGACGGTGTTTTACTGACTTCAACCGATAATTACACTGATAAATTTGAATACGATTTTGTTGACCAACCGGATTTAGCGCAGACTTTTGCAGTTACCTGCTGTCTGAAAAATATTCCATTTCATTTCACAGGTGTTCAGAGCCTAAAGATTAAAGAAACTAACCGCATTGCAGCGTTAATTAACGAATTGGTAAAATTGGGTTACGTGCTTTTTGAACCTTCTGAAGGTGAATTATCCTGGAGTGGTGAATGTTGCAAACCTGAAAAGGAAATCAGCATAGCAACTTACGAAGACCACCGCATGGCTATGGCATTTGCTCCGGCAGCACTCATCACCCAAATTAGTATTGAAGAGCCTAAGGTAGTAAGTAAATCATATCCTGATTTTTGGAAAGACTTTGAAAAGCTAACACTAAATGGTAATTAAAGACCTAGTCGAAATTTTAAAAATTAAAAACGCAAATTAAAATATGAATCATTTCCGACAAGGAATTAAAAATATACCTGAAATATGTGCCCGTCTGGGTGTGAAGAAAGTAATTATTGCACCCGGTTCACGCAATGCACCACTGATATTTGCATTCACGGCTCAGCCCGGCATGGAGTGTCTGAGCATTACCGACGAACGCTCGGCGGCATATTTCGCATTGGGAATGGCACAGCATAGTGGCGAGGCGGTTGCGTTGGTTTGTACTTCGGGAACGGCTGTGCTCAACTTTGCGCCAGCTATCGCAGAAGCATATTATCAAAACTTGCCATTGCTTGTTTTCACTGCCGACCGCCCTGCAGAAATGATTGATCAGGCTGACGGACAAACGCTCAGACAGCAGAATATTTTTGCCAACTATATAAAAGCCAGCTTTGACTTGCCTGTTGAAACGGTAGTTGATGCTGATTTATATTTCTCCGACCGCCAGGTTTCTCAGGCTATCGATACGGCAATTTCGTATCCGCAAGGTCCGGTGCAAATTAATGTGCCGATGCGTGAGCCAATCTACACCGCTTTGCCCGAAACGCACAGCAATCCTAAGATTATCAAAACACTGAAAACCAAACCAGTTTTGGACTCTGAAAGTTTGAAAGCTTTGCAAAACAGTTGGCTGAAACATAAAAGGAAGCTGGTAGTGTTCGGAGTTTTTCCAAAAAATGAGGCTTTGAATATGCTGGCTCAAAAGCTGACTAGTGAACCGGATGTGGTGGTACTGGCAGAAAATCTATCGAATATAAGCGGGGAAAATATCATCACTCAATTGGAATCCTTGTATTCGAGAGTGAATTCAAAGGATGCCGCTGAAAATCTCGCTCCCGATTTACTGATAACCATCGGTCATTCAGTAATTTGCAAGCAACTGAAAATCTTCCTGCGTGGTCATCAACCTGCTGAACAATGGCAAATAGAATCGTCGATGCCGTACGTTGATACCTACAAAAGCCTGACAACCATTGTTCCCGGTTTGGCAAGCGATGTGCTTTCGCAGATGCCATTCGCACAAACAAAAAGTGACTTTTCGGATGTTTATCAATCGGAAATGACTAAAATCGCTGCTCTTCACGAGGATTTTGTGAACAACAAACCTTTGTCGGATATGAGTGTAACGGTTGAATTGCTGAAACAAACACCTGCTGGAACAGTGCTTCATTTGGCCAACAGCACTTCCGTGCGCTGGACACAACTTTTCCCGGCACGAAAAGACTTAACTTACATTTGTAACCGTGGAACATCCGGTATAGACGGAAGCATGTCAACAGCTGCCGGATATGCCTACAATTCACAACTTCCAACCGTTTTTCTGACAGGTGATTTATCGTTTATATATGACTCCAATGCGCTTTGGAATAATAATATCAGCAATAATTTGAAAATCATCGTGATGAATAATAACGGCGGAAATATTTTCCGCTTTATTGGCGATAAGGAATTGATGGAAAAAAGTTTAGACTTTTTCACCACACCGCATCAGGTAAAAATTAAAGCACTTGTGGAGGCCTACGGGCTGAATTACAGTGCTTGCGATAAAACAGAAAACCTCGAAAACAGTATTGAAAATTTATTGAAATCGAACAAAGCAACTGTACTTGAGGTATTTACAGACAGTGATTTAAATACTGAAAATTATACAGGATATTTTAAAAACATAAAGAAATGAGACAGTGGACAACCATTAAAGAATTTGAAGAAATAAAATTCGAGTATTTCGAAGGAATAGCGAAAATAACCATTAACCGTCCGCGGTATCGCAATGCTTTTACACCTGATACAATCAAAGAAATCATTGAATGTATGGTTTTTTGCCGCGATAGTCAGGATATTGCCACGGTGATTCTGACAGGCGAAGGCGATATGGCTTTTTGCAGCGGTGGTGATATTAATGTGAAGCAAATTGGTGGTTATATTGGAAAAGATGGCGTTCCTCGTTTGAATGTTCTTGATTTACAAAAGCTAATTCGCAGTCTTCCTAAACCGGTTGTGGCCATGGTAAACGGGTTTGCCATTGGTGGCGGACATGTGTTGCATGTAGTTTGTGATTTATCCATTGCTTCGGAGAATGCAATCTTCGGACAAACCGGACCAAAAGTGGGAAGTTTTGATGCCGGTTTCGGTTCTTCGTATCTTGCCCGCATTGTCGGACAAAAAAAAGCACGTGAAATTTGGTTCCTTTGCAAACAATACTCGGCTGCCGAGGCATTGGAAATGGGTTTGGTAAATGCGGTGGTTCCTTTTGATAAACTGGAAGACGAAACGGTGTCATGGTGTCAGCAAATGATGCAACATAGTCCGTTGGCATTGCGAATGATTAAAGCCGGACTCAATGCAGAACTTGATGGACAAGCAGGAATTCAGGAACTGGCTGGAAATGCAACCATGTTGTACTACATGACCGAAGAAGCGCACGAAGGGAAAGATGCTTTCCTTGAAAAACGCAAACCTGATTTCTCAAAATTTCCAAAAATGCCGTAATTCAATTTACGATTTAGTTATTTACAATTTACAATTGGAAAAAACAATGAATATAAAACCATGGATTGACTCTTTCCGTTTGCGCACCTTGCCATTGGCATTATCAAACACCATTATTGGTTCTTGTCTGGCGGCTGCCAACGATAAATTTCGTTGGTCGGTATTTGGTTTGGCAGCATTGACCACCGTTTTGTTGCAAATCATGTCGAACATGGCCAACGATTATGGGGATTTTGTAAATGGAAAAGATACTGCCGAACGAATCGGACCCAAACGCATGGTTCAGTCGGGTGAAATAACGCCGAAAACCATGTTGCGGGGAATAATCGTGATTGGAATACTCTGTGCTGTCTCAGGAGTTTCATTAATTCTGATTGGAACAGCCGGAATGGACATAACCAATTTATTAATCTTTGGCGTATTGGGATTAGCAGCTATTGCTGCTGCCATAAAATATACGGTAGGAAAGAATCCATATGGTTATCGGGGATTGGGCGATATTTTTGTGTTTATCTTCTTTGGTTTGTTAGGCGTAATCGGAACGTATTTTCTGCATACGCAAGCTTTTAGAATTGAATTAATTCTTCCCGCTTCAGCCATTGGTTTCCTGAGCGTTGGCGTTTTGAACATGAACAATATGCGTGATTATGAACAGGATAAAAAAGCCGGAAAAAGAACCATTGTAGTGGCAATGGGAGAAAAAAACGCAGCCTATTATCATTTATTTTTAGTGGCTGGAGCAATTATATTAACCATAGTTTATACCCTACTTAATTATCATTCATTTTGGCAATGGTTATTTGTGCTATCTTTCCCATTGTTGTTTCTGAACCTCAAAAAAGTCTTTACGTATAAAAGTGCCCTGGAACTTTATCCCGAACTGCCACGTTTATCTATGGCAAGTCTGGTGTTTGCTTTGACTTTTGGGCTAGGACTTTTAATATAGATATTTGTCCTTCGGACGATATTAAACTTCGTTGATATTAGCCTTCGGCGATATTTATTGAAGAGGAAGAAATATGACGTTTAAATTGAAAGTTTATATCGGGAAACAAATATCTATTAATATCACTAAGCTAATATCGCCGAAGGCTAATATCTATTAATATCAGCGAAGCTAATATCAATTAAAATGCTTACTGCCAAACATACCACTCTTAATTTGCAATTCAAATTCCCCGCCGGAACTTCCCGGGGCGTTTTGTTGCATAAACCCTCTTCTTTTTTGATGTTGGAAAAGGATGGTTTTACCGGTATAGGCGAGTGTTCCACCATTCCCGATTTAAGCATTGACCCGACTGAAACATACTCTGAAAAATTAGACAATCTTTGCCGCTTGCTGAACGAAGGCTATGACCCGAGCACCATTGTGTTAGACGATTTTCCGTCCATAGCTTTCGGGTTGGAAACGGCTTTGCTGGATTTAGAAGCCAACGGTTCAAAAATTCTTTTTCCTTCTGCTTTTACCGAAGGAAAAACCGGAATTCCTATCAACGGCTTGGTGTGGATGGGCGATAAAGAGTTTATGCAAAAGCAAATCCGGGAGAAAATTGCTGCCGGTTACCGGTGCATTAAACTGAAAGTGGGAGCAATTGATTTTGAAACGGAACTGGAAATTATTGCTGGAATTCGTCAGCAGTTTTCAGTTGAAGATATGGAAATACGGTTGGATGCAAACGGAGGCTTTACTCCGACTGACGCATTGGAAAAACTAAACAAACTTTCAATCTTTCAGATTCACTCTATCGAACAACCGATAAAACCCCGTCAGTTTGAGGCAATGGATGAACTTTGCCGGCAATCACCCATTCCCATCGTGCTGGACGAAGAACTGATTGGTGTGAATCCGCTGGAAAAGGGAAATATCCTTGAACAAATTAAACCTGCTTACATTATTCTGAAACCAAGTCTGATTGGCGGTTTCCTTGAATCGGAAGAATGGATAAAACTGGCCGAAAAACTAAACATTGGCTGGTGGATAACTTCTGCTTTGGAATCTAATGTCGGATTAAATGCTATTGCCCAGTGGACTTTTACGCTGAATTCGTTCCTTCCGCAGGGATTGGGAACCGGACAATTGTATTACAATAACATTCCTTCTCCGTTGGAGATTAAAAAAGCTAAGTTGTTTTATAAACCGGAGAATTATTGGGATTTAAGTTCGATACTAATATGATAATAGACAAAATACAACTCAACGGAACGCAGTACAATCGGGAAAATCTCTCCGAGCTTCATTTCACCGATGAGCCGGAAGATTCGTGGAGAAATGCCATTTATCATTTTCTGCTAAATTGGTTTGATGATTCTGATTCGATTATTACACATACTACCGGTTCTACAGGCAAACCGAAAGATATCAGACTCCGGAAAACGGCCATGATTAATTCCGCCCGCATGACCAATTATTTTTTCAGGTTAGATGCCACAAGTACGGTTTTGTTATGTATGCCGACCGCATATATTGCCGGAAAAATGATGCTGGTACGTGCTTTGGTAAGTGGTTTTAATCTCTTGACCGTAGAACCATCGGCCAATCCGTTTGAAAACCTGAATCAACTCATTGACTTTACTGCCATTACGCCCTATCAACTTTTTCAATCAGCCGAAAGTCTAAAAAATGGATTGGTTCGAAAAATAATTGTTGGTGGAAGTCAGGTAACCCGTAAGTTAGAAGAATTAGTTGAAGGAATTCCGACTGAAATGTACGAAACCTACGGCATGACCGAAACCTCTTCACACATTGCTTTACGCAGGTTTAATGGAAAAGATAAGTCGGAGTATTTCACTGTTTTGGGAGGTGTTGAAATTCATCAGACAAAGCGGGGGTGTCTGGTAATTGATGCACCACATTTACTGGAATGTGAAATACAAACCACTGATGTAGTGGAAATTATAAGCAATAATTCATTCCGTTGGCTGGAACGTGCCGACTCGACCATAAATTCGGGAGGCGTAAAGATTCATCCGGAACAGGTTGAAAAAAAACTGGAAAGAATTATTCCTGCCAGTTATTTTATCACGTCCGTTCCCGACCAATTGTTGGAGAATAAAGTTGTTTTAATAATTGAATCGGAAGCTTTTAGTGCCAAACAAGAACTGGATTTGAAATTGAAGATGCAACCTCTACTCCACAAGTTCGAATTTCCAAAGCAAATTTATTATCTTCCTGATTTTATCTATTCCCAAAACAATAAATTATTGCGAAAAGAGACATTATCAAAAGTTATTTCCCTGACGACAACATAAAATCCTTATTAAAGCTTTTCCGTTCCATCGAAAATCCGCCGCGCATTCCGCTTTGTAATTCTCCACCTCCTTCACTTCCGGGCATTTCGCTTATTTCTCCACCGGGCATTTCGTTACCCATTCCACCTTCACCCATGCCTCTACCGCCTCCACCCATGCCTCTTCCGCCGCCATGGATACCACCACCCATTTTAGTGCGCATCTTTTTAATCTCATTCATGGATAGGTCATTCACATTTATCTGAAGTTGCATAGGAACAGTGGCTATAGTTGAAAGGTTATAATTATCTCCAAATAATTCGCGTAACGGAATACGAACTTCATAAGCTGCCAAATCACGTGCTGCTTTACTTCGGGCAAAACAAATGCCGTTTTCGTCTTTCTTTTCGGAAGTTATCAAACCGTTCGTATACTGAAATCCGTCTAATAAAGCACTATCTTTCAAAATAATTTCTGGTTGGGTAACGGATTTATCAACTAACCGTTGAATTCCACCATCCTGACTGTTAATCATTTGAGGAAGTTCAGTCCTTCTATTGGGTAGAAATTTAATTTCGGTTCTCACCGGAGTTGAGGTTTTTAATTTAAACCTTATGGAGAAACCGGCTTTCAACAATTGCATTTGCACAGCCCGATCACCTGCTTTGAGAATAAAATATAGATTTTGTGCATCATTTCTGAATTCATACTTAATATTCGATTCCGTATTAAAAAAGCGTGGAAGCATTCCCCAGTCCGAACCATCACCGTCAATTGCAATTGGTTGAACTTGCCATTTTGCAGTGCTTACCTGTGCATATACTGTTGAAAATAAACTAAATACGCTCAATATTATTAGTTTAATCAATTTTTTATTCATAAAAAGCAATATAATAAGTTCAATAAAGTACAGAAAATAAAATTTCTGATGTTAAGAATTCAATTAAACAGAATATAATCATTAACTTTGCCACAAATGTAGTCGACTTTCGGACTAACTACCTTCGAAGGATAGATATTTTACAAAAAATTATCCAAATCGCTCCTGCTTTTATTTTTCTATACAAAAATCTGATTAAAATGAGACAATTACCTCCTCAATCCGAACCTACTTTTGGATTTTCCGATTCTCCTTTTGGCGAATGTTGTATTGCTTCTTCTAAAGATGGAATTTGTGCACTTACCTTCCCGGAGAGTCGTGAAAGTGCTGCTTATGATCTGGAGTTGCGATTCCCTGAAACTGAATTTAAACAGAATGACGAAAAAGCTGCGCGACTGGCAAAACAAATTTTCGAACATGGAGATAAACCATTATTACACCCTATTGGTACTGATTTTCAACAAGCTATATGGAAAGCGCTACAATCAATTCCTGCCGGACAAACGACTACTTATGCTCAAATTGCCGAAACTATTGGTCGCCCTAAAGCGGTGCGTGCTGTTGGAACTGCCATTGGTGCCAATCCAATTGCGTATCTGATTCCATGTCACCGCGTAATCCGTACAGATGGTGGTTTAGGCGGCTTCCGCTGGGGATTGGATTGCAAGAAGAAAATGCTGGAGTGGGAAAAGAAATAGAATTATCAAATTTAAATATTAATCAATTTAAAAACAACAATTTATGGAACTACCAATTGGACTTATTATTCTTGGAGTACTTGTTGTACTCTTTATTTTCTCAGGTTTTGTCACTGTAAATCAGGGAAGCGTGGCGGTTATTACTATTTTCGGCAAGTATCGTCGTATTATGGCACCGGGATTGAATTTTAAAATTCCGTTTATTGAATTGGTGTATAAACGTATCAGTATTCAAAACCGTTCGGCTGAACTGGAGTTTCAGGCTGTATCACAAGATCAGGCTAATGTGTATTTCAAAGCTATGTTGCTTTATGCTGTTTTTAATCAAGCTGATGAAACAATTAAAAACGTAGCTTTTAAGTTTGTAGACGACCGGAGCTTTATGCAGGCTTTGATTCGTACTATTGAAGGAACTATACGTAGTTTTGTGGCTACAAAAAAACAAGCCGAAATACTTGGACTTCGTACAGAAATTATTCAGGAAGTGAAGAAACATTTGGACGATACCTTGGAGCAATGGGGTTTTCACATGATTGACATTCAGTTGAACGATATTACGTTTGACGAAGAAATAATTAAATCCATGTCGCGCGTGGTGGCTTCGAACAACCTGAAAGCTGCTGCTGAAAATGAAGGACAGGCGTTGTTGATTACCCGTACCAAAGCTGCCGAAGCTGAAGGAAATGCCATTAAAATATCTGCCTTGGCCGAAAAAGAAGCAGCTCAACAACGTGGACAAGGTATTGCTTTGTTCCGCGAGGAAGTGGCCAAAGGTATGGCACAAGCTGCTAAAGAAATGACCGATGCCGATTTGGATGCATCATTCCTTCTTTTCAGTATGTGGACGGAAACCATTAAACATTTTGGTGAAACAGGTAAAGGAAATGTAATCTTTCTGGATGCTTCCACCGATGGAATGCAAAAAACCGTGAACCAAATGATGGGCATGATGAAAATGAGTGATAAAGCATAAATAACTGATTTAGAATTAAAAAGACTGTTGCAATTAAATTGCGACAGTCTTTTATTTTTAAAAGCAAATGATTGAAGATCAGATTTTTGAACGAATAAACTTCAAAGAAAAACCATTCTTAAAAGCTGAATATGAAAATTGTAGGTTTTTGAATTGTAATTTTCATAAAATTAACCTAAATAACTGCATATTCCGTGAATGTACGTTCATAGATTGTGATTTGAGTTTGTGCAACCTGACAGATACCACATTGAACGATGTATTTTTCAATGGCTGTAAGTTGGTGGGTGTTCAGTTCGACTGGTGCAGAGATTTTCTATTTTCAGTAAAATTTGAAAACTGCGATTTGAATCTGTCTGTTTTATATAAACGGAAACTCAAAAAAACGCACTTCAAGAACTGCAATCTGCAAGAAACAGATTTTTCGGATGCTGATTTATCTGAATCTGTTTTCGATAACTGTGATTTACAACGAGCTGTTTTTCAAAAAACCAATCTTGAGAAAGTTGATTTCAGGACTTCGTTTAACTATTCAATCGACCCTGAAGCAAATAAAATTAAAAAAGCTCGATTCTCCCGTATGGGTTTGGGTGGTTTGCTGGATAAATACGGGATTGTGATTGAATAAATTTCACTTTCTCAAATCCTTTGCCCCTCTTACTTCAGTCGAAACTTCATTAAGCCAACCCGCTTGCTGAAACACTGCAGTTTGTATTTTGATAAACCGGATATGTGGCAGATTCACTGCATTTCCAAGCGAATCGACCGCATTGGAAATATCAAACTTATTAGCTCCCAAATCCTGATCATAATCCTTTCCATACAGGTTTTTAGCATAACCCCAGGTAAACCGATTGGTTGGTACAACCCAGTTTTGAACTCCATTTGAAGAATTATCATCGTACGAATCCGGCAGCCGTGTTCCGTAAAAAGTAATGCTATCGGTGCTTGTTGCCGGCCACCACCATTTGGCCGAATATTTTGAACCATAACCTGATATTAATTCTCCGGTTTTCCCTTCACTGTCATTCCATGTAATATTGGTTGTATCCGAAACGGCTTTATAATATCTCACCCAATAATGTCGTTTGGAATTGGAGAATTGATTTCCTTTCAGTTCGTACCATGTTTCATCGGGCAATCCGTTGCCATTTGTATCGCTCATAACATAAACGATCCCGGGTTCAGGTGAAGCACCTTTCAATGCTATTACTTCAAAGTCAAAGCCATCCCCATTCAGCACGTTATGGTCAAAACCAGCCACCACATAACCACCAAAGCCTCCTAAATATAAAAAACCTTTATCGGTTGTCGGTTCACCAATAAAATTTGAAGTGTCTGTTTTTTTTGCTATCAACGCATGTTGTCCCGGTGCGTAAACATAATCGAAAACCTGAGTTATGTAAGCTGTTGATTTAACGGGTTCCTGAAACCACGAGCAGGAAGTCAACAAAAAAGTCAGCGAAAAAAAAACCAATCCAATATACAACTTAGAACGAAAATACATAGAAAGTTTTCATTTATATTGCGACAAAGGTACTGATTTTTCAGAAAACCACCCAAGTTGAATTCGGATAGTTATGAACATTACAAAAATTAAATAATCTATAATAAATTGTATATCTGATAGTTGAACAAATACTATGAATTTACTGACAAAATTTATTAATCTATTTTCATAAAAACAAATCCAAACCAGAGTTTCATATCGTCTAATTAATAAATCAGAAAATTTGATGTAAGAAAATTTTATTTCCAACGTCAATATAATAAACAGTTTTTCAAATTAACCCAAAAATTATAATTAATTTTAAACTTCAAAAATCATGAAAACAACAATTTTAAAAAGAGCCTTTTTGCTCAGCGCACTAGCACTTGCCAGTACAACTTTCTTCGCACAAAACACATTCGAAATCCGAGGCAGAATTGTAAAAAGTGACAGACCCGAAGGAAATCATGCTTCAGTTACTTTACTTGATGCGAGTTCAATGGAAATAGTAGCCAACGAAACCTGCAACGAAACAGGGGAATTTCTGATTGAAAGTGTTTCAAAGGGAAATTACATTTTATTGGTTCAAAAACCCGGATTCCCTAAGCCTGAAAGACGATTTATCACAATTAGCGACAGCGGAAAAGTAATTCAGACAGCCGATTTGGGCAATCAAAATCAAAATCCGGCCCTAAACGGAATGATGTAAAACCTTATAGTACATTTAACTATATTCAAAATCCTCCGAAATAAAAACGGAGGATTTTTTCATTTAAATAGGTTTTGAATTGAATTTTCATTTAATTTGTATGCAGTTTCATCATATTAAACCAAAATGTTAAAGTCAATTCTCATCGCTTTACTTAGTCTTTCATTGAACTTATCAGTTACAGCTCAGAAATTTACTGACTACTTCACAGGGAAAGCCTGTCGTGTAGATTTTCATTTTTGTGGTAATGCCCGTGAAACATCTATATTTCTTGACAAAGTCAAACAGGAATCTTTCTGGGGCGGACGACGAAACCATCTTTCCACAACCCTGAATTTGGGAGATTTTAGGTTTCGCGTACTCGATAGTTTGAACAACCATCAAATTTACATTAACGGCTTCAGTGCCTTATTTCACGAATGGCAATCCACCCCCGAAGCTCTGAAAGTGTCGAAAAGTTTTGAGCAAAGCATTCAGTTTCCATTTCCAAAACAAACGGTAACACTGATTATTGAAATGCGATTGGATTTCGACAGCTGGCAGGAATTGTTTCGTTATTCACTTTCACCAACCGATATACTCATTCAGAAAACCACTCCCAAAAATGTTCCGGTAAAAATTATTACCCAAACAAAAACTTCTGAAAAAGCCATTGATATTGCAGTCGTTGCCGAAGGTTATTCTGCCAAGGAAAAGCAAAAGTTCTTCAAAGATGCTGAACAACTTGCTAAAAATTTGTTGACACACCAACCGTTTACAAAATACAAAAACCGAATCAACATTTACGCCATAGCTGCACAATCGGAAGAAACAGACATTTCACTTTCAAAGGAATCTGGTTGGAAAAATACTGCTGTCAGTTCGCATTTCTATACTTTCTACGAACCACGTTACCTGACAACTGAAAGTTCATTCAATCTGCACGATTTTGCAGCACTTGTTCCTTATGATGCCATCTATATTTTAGTAAATACGTCAACTTACGGTGGTGGTGGAATTTACAACTTTTATGCACTTACTGCTGCCGACAACAAACTGTCCACTCAGGTTACCGTTCATGAATTCGGACATTCATTTGCTGGACTTGCCGATGAATATTTCTACGATAAAGACGTTTTGGATGGAACGTATAATATTAAACAAGAACCCTGGGAACCAAATATTACAACACTTGTGCAGTTTGATAAAAAGTGGAAAAGCAGTGTAGCACAAAAAACGGAAATTCCAACACCGCTAAACGATACAATTATAACTAAAGTTGGTGCTTTTGAAGGTGGGGGTTATCTGAAAAAAGGAATGTATCGCCCGAGTTACGATTGCCGTATGCGAACCAACAAAGCACCTGAATTCTGTCCGGTTTGCAAGGAAGCTATAGAACGAATGATTTTGTTTTTGACAGAGGAAAAATGATTTATTCCAAATACAAATAATCGCAATGTACCAGTGGTTTTTGATTCTTTTTGCCCAACATTTCACGGGATTTTTCGCTGTCATACTGAGCTTTACCAATTCCAAGTGAACGGCCTTTGTGGTTTATAATCTTTACGATATCATCCTTTTCAAAATCACCTACAATGGCTGTTGCACCAATTGGTAATAGACTTACAGCCTTTTCACCGCCAAGTACATTTGCGGCATTTTCATTCACATGAATCTCACCTTTGGCAAATCCTTCACTGTGAGCAATCCATTTCTTTACACTTGAAACTTCTTCTTTAGCAGGTACAAAACGAGTACAAACGGTATCGACCTTTTTATCAAGCAATTGCAGCAGTATTCCATCCTTTTTTCCATTGGCAATAATCACTTCAATGCCTTCATCGGCAATTTTTCGTGCAATACTGGTTTTAGTCAGCATACCTCCGCGACCAAAAGTAGATTTGGAACTTTCAATAAAATCAGAAATATCCTGCCCTTTTTCAATCTGTCGAATCACTTTCGATTCAGGATTGGAGGGTGAACCGTTATAAATTCCGTCAACATTACTCAGAATTATCAGCGCATTCATATCCATCATCGAAGCAATCAATCCTGAAAGTTCGTCGTTATCGGTAAACATCAACTCCGTAACTGAAACTGTATCATTCTCATTTACAATCGGAATTACCTTATTGTCAAGCATTACGCGCATACAGTTACGCTGGTTCAAGTAATGACGCCGACTGCTGAAGTTTTCTTTCATGGTGAGCACCTGCCCAACCATAATTCCGTGCTCACGAAACAAATCGTAATAATGATTAATCAATTTGGCTTGTCCCACTGCCGAAAAAAGCTGGCGTTGATCCACCACGTCCATCTTTTTGGTAATACCCAGCACACTTCGCCCCGAAGCCACAGCACCCGAAGATATCATCACAATTTCAACTCCTTTTTTGTGCAACTGCGAAATTTGATCTACCAGAGCTGACATACGGGTAATATCCAGTGTACCATCTGCACGTGTCAATACATTGCTACCTATTTTAACCGCTATACTTTTAAACCGAAGACTCATAAATCTGCCCCTAACCCCCAAAAGGGGGAATTGTACGTTATAAATTATTTCTAATTCTATTTTTTCCTATATCAAAGTCCCCTGAAAGTGAATTTAGGGGGCTTCCATATAAACCACATGCATCAATGTAGTTCCAACAGCATTCAGTGTGGTTTTATCTACTTTATCCATTGTGTCATGAGTTGTGTGCCAATACGATCCAAAACCGCTTCCGGATTTTGGGTCATACTGAATAATGTCTATCGTGGGAATTCCTGTGATTTGGTTTACAAAAATATGATCATCGGTAATTGCACCCCCTTTTTCGTTGATAAAAAATTGTCCGAAACCCTGACTCTGAGCTGTTGACCAAACTTTCTCCACCACATTTCCGGCATAATATTCCGAAGATTGTTCACGGTAAAATGTTGCTTGTGAAGCCCCAACCATATCCAGTAAAATACCAAAACGTGCTGTATAACCTGCCACATGAGGAGAATGAGCCCAATATTGCGTACCAAGACACCAGGAAGTTTCGCTACTGCCTCCAGAAACACTTTCAGGCTGACCGTAATCTTCTGAATCACAGAAGAAAATGTCCACACCAACCGTTGGTTTCTCCTTCGACATTAATCGCGCCATTTCGAGCAATATTCCAACTCCACTGGCACCATCATTGGCAGCCATAACCGGTTTTTTACGCATTGCAGGATCAGGATCATGATCGGCCCATGGACGGGAATCCCAATGCGAGAGAAGTAAAATTCGTACTTCAGCTTTTGGATTGAATGAACCTATAATATTTACCGATTTCAAAACAGTTCCATCAAAAGCAGTCAAATCTGCTTTTTGTTGAACGACTTCCGCTCCAAATCGTTTCAGTTCTGTTGTCAAATAAATAGCACATTCATCATGTGATTTTGTATTTGGAACACGCGCTCCAAAATCAACCTGATTCTTTGTAAATTGATAGGCTGAATCCGGATTAAAAACAGGAACAGCAGTTACTTTCTCTTTAGTTTGCTCACTTTTAGACGTTTGTACGCATGAAGTGTAAAAAATATAAGGCAAAAAAAACAGAAAAATCTTTTTCATAAAATTACAAATTTGCTTGCAAAGATACTGAAATCTAATGAATTTTAAACGTTTCAGACCAATCAACCATTTATCGGTAAAATATTTATCAGTTTTGAATAAAATTATCGAAAAAATATTTTAGCTTTGTGATTGATTTTAGTTAGTTTGATAAATTTTAATCAAATTCAATCAAAAACGCGAAAATATAACTTTTTATAACCTTTACAACGCAATAAATCATAACTATTTGATTATCTGATATTAATTGACTAAAAACGATTAAAAAACCAATCATACAAAGTTAATTTACGCGAAAAGATGGTTGTAAAACATGTTTTTTGACTTGTGCAACTCCGTATTAACCCGTTTATTTGCATGGTTAACTAAACAACACAATCTTTTTTATACCTTAAAAAAACTAATACCTATTACGACGTGGGACTTTGTGAAAAGTCCCACGTTTTTTTGTTCCTATTAAGCAGATTTTATGCACAGTTTAGGATTTTTGTGCATAAAATAATTGCGTTTTGAATAAATAAAGTTACTTTTGCAGGTCTTTTTTCAATTTGAGTGTCTATTATATTATAGTTAGAAACAAGATTAGAAAATTAACCTGCATATTTAGGAATAATCCAATTTATAAGTCAATATATTAATCTAATTATCAAAACATGAGTTTTAAAATTGTTGTTCTTGCAAAACAAGTACCCGACACACGCAATGTAGGGAAAGATGCAATGAAAGCCGACGGTACTGTTAACCGTGCTGCGCTTCCGGCTATCTACAATCCCGAAGATTTGAACGCGTTGGAACAAGCTCTTCGCTTGAAAAGTAAAATTGAGGGTGCAACTGTCCACGTCCTGACCATGGGACCTGCACGTGCTGCTGAAATTATTCGTGAAAGTATGTATCGGGGTGCCGATGGTGGTTATTTGTTAAGCGGCCGCGAATTTGCTGGATCTGACACGCTGGCTACTTCGTATGCTTTGGCTTGTGCTATCCGTAAAATGGGTAAAATTGACATTATAGTTTGTGGTCGTCAGGCTATCGATGGTGATACTGCTCAGGTTGGACCTCAGGTTGCTGAAAAACTTGGATTGCCTCAAATTACTTATGCTGAAGAAATTCTGGATTTATCCGACAACAAAATTACTGTAAAACGTCGTTTGGAACGTGGTGTTGAAGTGGTTAAAGGTCCACTTCCAATGGTTATTACTGTAAACGGTTCTGCTCCTGAGTGCCGTCCACGTCATGCTAAACTCACCATGAAATTTAAACGTGCCGCTACTGCTACTGAGAAACAGGAAGCTGGCAACGACTATACTGATTATTATGATTCACACCCTTATCTGAACATTACCGAATGGGGTGTAAACGATATTGAACATGAAATTAAGTGGCTTGGACTTTCGGGTTCACCTACCAAAGTGAAACAAATTGAAAATGTAGTGTTTACGGCCAAAGAAAGTAAACGTTTAACAGCCGCTGACGTTGAAATTGAAGACCTGATGAAAGAATTAATAGCTAACCACACGATAGGATAATTTACCATGAACAATATATTTGTATATCTTGAAATAGAAGATGGCATTGTAGGCGATGTAAGCCTGGAATTACTTACCAAAGGCCGTTCACTGGCTAAACAACTGAATTGCAAATTAGAAGCTGTTGCTGCCGGTCACAAACTTGATGGTATTGGCGCGCAAGTTTTCCCTTACGGTGTTGAAATACTTCATTTGGCCGATGATAAACGTTTAGCTCCTTATACATCTTTGCCTCATACATCATTGCTGGTAAATCTTTTTAAAGAAGAAAAACCACAAATCTGTTTGATGGGTGCAACTTCAATCGGTCGTGATTTAGGTCCACGAGTTTCATCAGCTTTATTTAGCGGACTTACCGCCGACTGTACTTCGCTTGAAGTTGGAACGTATGAAGATAAAAAAGCCGGAAAAGTGTATGAAAATCTGCTTTATCAGATTCGTCCTGCATTTGGAGGAAACATTGTAGCAACTATTGTGAACCCTGATTGCCGTCCACAAATGGCAACCGTTCGCGAAGGTGTGATGAAAAAAGAAATTAAAGACGCAAAGTTTGTTGGTAAAACCATTAAACTTGAAGTTGCAAAATATGTGGCTGATACCGATTTCGTTATCGAAGTGATTGAACGTCACATGGAAAAATCGAAACTGAACATTAAAGGTTCTCCGATTATTGTTTCAGGTGGTTACGGTGTTGGTAGTGCTGATAACTTCAAATTGTTACACGAACTGGCTGCAACTCTTGGTGGAGAAGTAGGAGCTTCACGTGCTGCTGTTGATGCAGGTTTTTCTGAACACGAACGTCAGATTGGTCAGACAGGTACAACTGTTCGTCCAAAACTATATATTGCCTGCGGTATTTCTGGTCAGATTCAGCACATTGCCGGTATGCAGGAAAGTGCCATGATTATTGCTATTAATAGCGATTCGAAAGCACCTATCAATCAGATTGCTGATTACGTGATTACCGGAACAGTTGAAGATATTCTTCCAAAAATGATTAAATATTACAAAAAGAACAGTAAATAGTTTATAGTTGATGGTAGGTAGTTTATAGTAAAAATTTGAGATTGTTTTTTAATAAAATTCATAAACTATAAACACAAAAAACTATTAACTATAAACTTCAAACTATAAACTACAAAGAAATGAACTTTTTTAACGACAATCCTGCCATAAAATTTCAGCTATCGCATCCGTTGATGCAGAAAATTGTTGCCCTCAAGGAGCGTAACTTTGCTGATAAAGATAACTATGATTATGCATCGCGCGATTTCGAAGATGCGATTGACAATTACGAAAAAGTACTTGAAATTATCGGAGAAATTGCAGGTGATATTATTGCTCCGAACGCCGAAAGCGTTGACCACGATGGACCACAGGTTGAAAACAGCCGTGTAATCTATGCCCGTGGAACTCAGGAAAACCACGATGCACTGACTCAAGCCGGTGTTTACGGAATTACATTGCCACGTCAATACGGTGGTTTGAATTTTCCTTTTGTTGCTTATGTAATGTCAGGCGAAATGGTGGCACGTGCCGATGCCGGATTTGCAAATATCTGGGGACTTCAGGATTGCGCTGAAACCATTGCTGAATTTGCTTCGGATGAAATCAAAGCTGAGTTTTTACCACGCGTTTGCGAAGGTGCAACCTGCTCAATGGACTTAACTGAACCTGATGCTGGTTCTGATTTACAGGCTGTTCAGTTGAAGGCAACTTATAACGAAGCTGACGGAGTATGGTATCTGAATGGTGTAAAGCGTTTTATTACCAATGGTGATGCTCAGATTAAACTCGTTTTGGCTCGTTCGGAAGAAGGAACAAACGATGGACGTGGTTTATCGTATTTTGTTGCCGACAACAAACACGACCATACAGTTTTAGTACGTCGTATTGAGAATAAATTAGGTATCAAAGGTTCTCCAACCTGCGAATTAGTTTTCAATAATACTCCTGCCAAACTCGTTGGAACACGGCGTATGGGTTTGATTAAATATGTAATGTCGTTGATGAATGGTGCTCGTTTGGGTATTGGTGCTCAATCCGTTGGACTTTCGGCAGCTGCTTATAACGAAGCGTTAGCGTATGCCCGCGACCGTAAACAATTTGGAAAAGCCATTATTGAATTCCCTGCTGTATACGAAATGGTATCGGTTATCAAAGCTAAATTGGATGCTTCACGTGCATTACTTTATGAAACAACCCGTTTCGTAGACGTTTACAAAGCTTACGAAGCTATTGAGAGCGAACGTAAACTGGAAGTTGACGAAAAAGCTGAATACAAAGAATTTTCTAAGCTGGCAGACGCATTGACTCCAATGTTGAAAATGTTTACCAGCGAATATGCCAACCAGAATGCGTATGATTCAATTCAGGTTCATGGTGGTTCGGGTTTTATGAAAGATTATGCTTGCGAACGTCACTTCCGCGATGCGCGTATCATGACTATTTACGAAGGAACTTCACAATTGCAGGTTGTAGCGGCTATCCGCCACGTAACCACCGGTAATTACCTGAAAATTATTCGTGATTATGATAATCAACCTATCAATCCTGAGTTCACATCGTTACACAAACGCTTACAGATTATGACCAATTTGTACGAACACGCTGTAAACCGTGTAAACGAAACAAGAAATCAGGAATATCTTGATTTTCAGGCTCGCAGATTGGTAGAAATGGCCGGACATATTGTAATGAGTTACTTGTTACTAATTGATGCTTCACGCGATACCGAAGATTTATACCGCAAATCAGCCGAAGTATATATCAACTTTGGAGAAGTGGAAGTTCGTCGTCATGCAGCCTTCATCAAAAAATTCGAAGTGGAAGACGTTGATATTTATAAGGTTCAGTAATTTCTGATATAATGATTCAAAAAAACGCTCATAAAATTTTATGAGCGTTTTTTTGTGATAAATGTGTAGATTTATTCGTTTCTTCTTCTCAGAATTCCTTCGAAGTGGCAAATTTCACCGGCTGTTGTTAACCCTTCAAGTATAACCGAATAATTAAATGCTTTATCGGCCGTATAGAATTTAACCCTAAACACACCGGTAGTATCACATGAGAGCTTTGGATTCCAGTAAATTGTGGTTCGCAAATCAGGGTTTGAACTTTTATATACACTGTCGACATTGTACTTTGGAACGTAAAATTCAGCCGGTTTCTGATATCCAAGTGGAGTAACAAGTGCCAGACTAATTGGTGTAGGGGTTTTAAGATTTACTCCTTCTTTCAACTTGATTACAATCACACCATTCCCTCCACGCGATCCAAAAATAGCAGCATTTGCACCTTTGAATATCTGAATACTCTCAACGTCATTTGAAGTTAGATAAGAAATTTCCTGAAAATCAGGCATTTCAATATCATCGACCAAAAACAACGGATTGCCCGATGCACCTCGAATTGAAATCTGCTCGCCATTCACCTGAATGCCGGGGATTGTATAAAGCAGATTAATGATACTTGTTCCGGGAAATCTATCAAGTTGTTCTGATGTAATTTCATTGTCAGCCATTCCTGAATAATAACTATCCATACCTGTTTTTCTCTTATCAGCCTTTACAGTAACTTCATTCAGATTTATAACACGCATTCCACCTTCATAGTAGTATTTTTCTTTGCTCATTTTAAAATATTCATCCTGTCCATTTTTATCAATATTTGATTTCGATGGTGTAGGTATAAACACCTCGGATTCAGGAAAGTCATCGGGATCGGGAACAATTTCCACATCCGTAATACTTTTTGGCTTTTTTGCTTTTAATACAAAAGTTGTGCTATCGGGAAATTCTATTCCATCAATCATATACCTGCCCAATGTATCTGTTTTAGCAAGTCTAATTGTATTTTTGTAAGTAGAAATCATTGTTACATTAGACTTTTTAGAAGGAGCATTGAATAAATTCAACACTTTACCGGACAAAGCCTGACCTTGTTCCAGATAATATTTTGTTGGCTTAAAAATACCCCTGGCTACATCAGCAGTATTGAATCTACGCCAACCCTGAGTCAGCATGAGCACATCAGTCTTTTCTCGTGTTGAAATTTTATCATCTACAAAATAAGAAGCAGGATCTTCCACAAATCCCTTAATATCAGAAGTCAGTAACAAATTACTAATTATATTGTCACTCAACGAGTCGCGTATAACTGCATGACTATCGGTAATACTAAGTGAAAAATTACCGTTTAACGGAAGTGATTGAGTCGATTTAATTTTAAAATCCAGGTTAACAAGTTCCCGTTTACCATAATTTGGTTTATCACTTTGCATAGTCATTAACGGAAAATCAAAATCCCTTACAAACGTCAATCGTTCACAAAAAGTATGTCCCAGCGAATCTACCACGGCAAATGAAGCAATACCAGAAGGCAATAGCGATTCGGAAATTTGACCTTCAAGACTACGTAAAGCCTGAGATACAAACACTTTTCCGCGTGAATGTAAAAGCAAGTAAAGTTTTTTATCAGGTAAGCCGGAATTATTAGTTACTTCATACAATATTTTTCCACGGTTATATAACAAGTGAATAACTACACCGGACTGTTGAGTTTTGGGTAATTCAAAACGCTTTTCAACACCTTCTTTCGACTTTACGATGGCGTAATAATTTTCGCCCGGTTGTGTCTGTACTGAAAACTTACCCATACCTTTATTTAAGGTCGAAAAATCACAAATCTCCTCATTTTTATCTGTTAATACTTTCCCTGTTACATCCACCGACAATCCATCTTTAGCAATAGCTTTGAACGCAACCGTTTGCAACGAATTATTCAGAAATGTTCCACTCTCGGGGAAAAACTGTACATCAAAATCTTTGCTGAAATCTGGCAAAAACAGATTGGTTGTATATTTCTCATCTTTTAAAGATACTTCCATGTATTTCTTTGAACTGTCATTGGGTGCAACCTTTATTTTCCAATAAATTTCGCCCTCTTTGCCTGTTGTGCGAACTACCTTCCTTTTGCTCCCTCCATCCCAATTCTCAGCTATCTCAACTTTTTTCCCAACAATAGGATTGTGAACCGCATCGCTTAAACTAAGGATTACCGGTATAACACCATCTACAGGAATTCCATACGAAATTTTGGTTGAAATACGATCGTCTATGGCATTACCTATAAATAAATCTTTCTTGAAAAAGAAATCAGATCCTGCATTTTGCATCCAGTAAGTATAAGCCCTGAGTTTGTATTGACCAATTGGAATTTCAGGTTTAAGCTTAATGTGACCGTCAAAACCAAGTGAATCTTTGCGGAGCTTAACTCTGTATTGTACTGAATCCAATTTATCAATCAACTCTACATAAACATATCGACTCAATGCGTTAGGCTCGTTGGTAGTAGCATTAACCAGATAAGCTTTGAACCATATTTCCTCCCCTGCACTGTAATAAGGTTTGTCGGTATGAACATAAACTTTTTCCTGTAAAAGTTTCGTCCATTGTCTGTTAAACCGTAAGTTTAATAATTGTGAGAAAGAAAGGTTTGGTTTAGTTTTAGCAGCAAAAGTCAGAAAGGTAACACTGAGAAATAAACTCAGGAATAAAAAAAATTTAAATTTCATACGTAAATAATTGTTTTTTAAGGTGGTATGGAACTCGCAGAATCATGTGTTTTTGCTTAAACACATGTTATAATGCTTGTTTCATAAAAACACAGAAATATATGATTTGATTCTAATAAATTGTTTTTATATTTTGTAATTAACAAATGTTAGACTCCTGTTTTCATTAAAGGTTTAAAAGGAAACATAAATACCCAAAACGAATTATTACCGAATCATCAGTCGTAAAAATCTTAATCTCTACAAAACTATAAAAAAATACCCGAAGAGTATTATCTGATATAATTATAAAGCCTGTTTTGATATTCAATTTAGTCTAATTAATGATATAAGTCCATGTAATTAACATTTGTTGTGCAAAAATTCAAATTATAAATAGTCAACAAAAAATCTGTTGTCAGTTATCATCATATTTTTTAAAATTCTATACAATCAGTAATAAATTATATAAGTGAATAAATTTAAAAATAATACATTTTAAATGCACATATTTAGAAAAATTTAATAGATTTGTTCTGAAATTTTACATTCAATTAATTCAATATTTTATAAGCACCAAATAACCTGTCACGAGACCATATATATAACTGATTATCTACATATTACAGATTTTCAATATCATCCTATAAATTAATCAATTTATTATTATCGGATTATTTAAATCGTTTTTTCAATTACAAATTAAATTATCAACAAAACCAATTACTACAGTAGGATACATTGCTAAACAATAAATTATGTTGATTTATTTTTATCGAGGCTTCAATTAATAACAAACTCAATTCATTATTTATGAGAACATGGAACTTGTATTTCATCACAATGTTTATATTCATTATCAGTGGGTTATCTGCTCAGACATTTGAGGAATATCAGAAAAATGAGCAGACGAAAGTGCAGAATTTCAATAAAGAACAAAACGAAGGGCTTGCCAGGTTGCAAAAAGAATATGCAGATTATGTATTGAAACGCGATAAAGAATGGACAGACTACTTGCTCAAGGAGTGGGAAAATTATCAGGTTTTCAGTGGAAAAAAACTTAAAGAAAAGCCAAAACCGCAGAATATTCCGGTTTTTAATCCTCCCGCCATCGTATCAGGAAAGACACCAACTGTCAAAATTGATCCTCTCTCAGTTGAGGTTCAAGCATTAAAACCTGCTGCTCTGCCTAAAACTGTAGTAACCGAGCCAATTCCTCAACCCGTTGAACCAATAAGAAAACCTGCTGAAAAACAGCCAAATATGTCCATTGTCGGTTTTTCTTTTTATGGCAGGAATATTGAAATTCCGTATGATGGAGCTATGGAAAAATACACTTTACAAACAATTGACCAGATTGGTATAGGAGGATTTTGGGAAAAAATCAGTACAACTAATTATACACCGGCTATAGAACAATTGCTTCAAACCAAGAGTGACATGAACATAAACGACTTTGGTTATTTTATGATTGTTCAGCAATTTGCAAAAAAACTATACCCCAAAAATGAAAACACTGCCCGATTGCTCAGCTGGTTCATATTGGTTCGTTCGGGATACGGAGTACGTGTAGCTTATCAGAATTCTGAAATCGCACTATTAATTCCAACCTTGCAACAAGTGTACGCCACAAGCTTTTTGACATTGAACGGCTTGAATTATTACATTTTCCCTAAATTGCAAAGCGGTAATTATTTTACTTACGACAAAGATTATCAGGCAGCCGGACGGGCGTTTGATTTTAATATTAGTTCACCAGTCAGTTTTTCCGGAAAAAAGGTGGATAAAACGCTTAGTTTTACATTTGAGGATAAACCTTACGATATTCATATCAGCTATGATCCGGATTTGGTGAATTTCTACAAGGATTATCCACTGGTTGATTACAGTGTAAACCTCAATGCAGCGGCATCAGTTCAGGCAAAAGAATCGCTGGCTGCAGCATTTAAACCACTAGTTGCCGGTTTGACGGAAGAAAAAGCAGTGAATCTGATTCTGCATTTTGTTCAAACTGCTTTTCAGTATAAAACTGATGATGAGCAATTTGGAAAAGAGAAGTTTGATTTTGTGGATGAAATTTTCTACTATCCATATTCCGATTGCGATGACCGTGACGTGCTGTTTACTTATTTAGTTAGGGAAGTATTGGGTCTAAAGGTTATAGGCCTTGAATATCCTGAACATGTGGCGGCAGCAGTAGGTTTTACAGCACCGGTTATGGGTGATTACCTGGTATATAAGAACAGTAAGTTTGTGATATCCGACCCCACTTATGTGAATGCACCAGTTGGTTTGACCATGCCACAATACAAAACTGCATCGCCTCAGATTCTGGATATAAAAAACAGGAATGCGGAAGAAGTTTCGGTGGATAAAATATGGAGAGAAGCCCAAAGTAAAGGTTGCTACAAAGGGAGCAACTTAAAAAACAGCAAAATACTGCCTGATGGAAATATTCTGATTACCGGATATTTTGCAAATCCTGTTCAGTTAGGTTCTGCAACGTTGGGAGGCACTTCCAATTCACATAATTGTTTTGTGGCAAAAATGAACCAAAGTGGCGAAACAGTTTGGGCTAAGTCAGTAGTAGCCAGTGGAAATGCAGTAGGAATGTCTGTCGAAACATCTCCTTTGGGCAATGTAATCGTTGCAGGAGTTTTTACCGGTTCAATCCGCTTAGGTGAGAAAAGTATTAGTTCGGCTCGTGGAAAAACGGATTTATTTATTGCATCATACTCACCATCAGGCGATTTACAATGGCTTAACCGCGGCGGACTGGAAACGTTGCCCGATACCACCTCAACTGCATTTTCGGTAACTTTCTCCGGTCAGGGTGTAAGACAGCCGGCAAAACATGCTGCCACTCAACCCGATGACCGTTCACTTGGGTTATTTGTTGATACAAATGGAGGAATTTTTTATTCCGGAATGCTTAATAATGCGCTGGCTGTTGCTGGAAATGAGAAGAAAGTAGCTTTTGCTTCTGAGAGTGCAGCTGATTTGTCTGATTTATTGCGAATTGAAAGTGACCGATTTGTGGCTCAGCAGGCTGATAAAGCAATTGCCGGACTTATGGCAGCCATTCGGTTAGTGAAATTTATGGGCGTAAGTCTAACTGGTTCCAAGATAAAAGAAGCACTGGATAAAAACAATCCCGGTTTCAGCAGATTATGTCCGAACATTTATTCCAACCTCGGTAAAATTAACTTCGTTCAGAACTCAAAAGGAGTAATAACTATACTTACACAAGGTGGAAAAGACATCGGTTTTGATAAGGTGAAAGTAACCAACAATAGCACCATTTCTATTTCAGAAGTGCCTGGTGGCGATTATAAACTAGATGTTTTGTCGGGCATAAAGGTTGGTAAACTGGTGGTTTGGTACAACCTTAATTATATAAAAATGATTTCCCGAAAAGGAAATCTGTTATTTGACTACTCATCCGATCATTCGCAGGCAACAGTGAATGTACAGAAAGATATTTTAAATTAAATACAAAATAAATCATGGAGAATTATTGCAAAAACACCAGCCGTTTCATTATTTACATCTTTTCAATTCTGTTCATAGCAGGTTGTGCATCACAACGGTATGCCAAACTTGCCCTGAAAAATGAGCAAGCAGGACTTTTTGAAGATGCTGCAGAACTTTATCTGAAATCATTGATTGCCGACAAAGAAAATATTGATGCAAAAATCGGTGCAAAAAGGAATGGACAACTAACTTTGGATGAAAAACTGGGCAAATTCAGTAAATCGTATGCCGCAGGCGACAGTAAAACCGCAGTGTATCTTTATCTAAACGCGAAAGAATTTAATCGGCGTTTTTCATCCATTGGAGTTCAACTTGATTTTCCGAACTCGTACGAAGAACAGTATAACGATGTGAAGCATATTCTGGTGGAAGAAAGATACAAACAGGGTATAAAACTCCTGAATGAAGAAAAATTCAGCGAATGTGAACCGATATTCAAAGAAATTCTGACATTGGAAAATGGATACAAAGATGTGAAAGAACTTTGGCAAACAGCACATTACGAACCAATTTATCGTCAGGGAAAAGGGTATATGGACAACAGACAGTTTCGTAAATCGTACTATTCATTCAATACTATTATAGCTGAAACAGGCGGATATAAGGAAGCTGTTCAGTTAAAACAAGATGCCCTGAATGCTGCGATTTACCCGATATCGATTAAGCCTTTCGAGAACTTCAATTCTGATCCGACATTTGGATTCAGACTCAGGAGTTCTGTGATTTCTGCACTTACTAATTCGGGTAGTCCATTTCTGAAAGTAATTGACAGAACCAACAGGGACGAAATGCTGAACGAGCAAAAACTTGGACTTACCGGATTAATCAATCAGAATTCGAGTGCTCAGGCAGGGAAACTAATGGGAGAAAAAGCCATATTGTCCTGCAAAGTATTAAATCTAAATGTGTCGCAGGGTAATTTAATCAAAAGTGAAGCAAAAGGCTACTACAAACAAGCTAAAACCACTGTGGTTAACGGGCAGAATGTTACTGATTACGAATACACAAAAATCAAATATAACGTTTTCAATCAGACCAACAGCGTGAGTTGTATTTTCAAATTTCAACTTACATCAACAGAGACCGGTTCGATCCTTGTTTCGGATGAAATTCCGCTGACAAAAACCGATGCCATTGAGTACGCAAACAGCAAAATTGATTACAAAAATATAGTTCCCGGAAATTGGAAATGGGAATTAGTCAACTCACCTGAAGATAAAATATACACTGACTTTTTTAGAATTCTAGCTTTACATTCAACTTTTACAGCTAACCGAAATATTAAGACAATAGATAACCTAGCAAACGAATTATCGGCTGAAATAACACAAAAAACAGTTGGAAGATTAATCAGTTTTAATCCTGAAAACTAACGAAATAATTAACCTGAACAATGTTGTATTTGTGTTTTATTAAGATAAAAAATAGAACGCAGATTTACGCTGATATAGCAGATCTAAAACGGATTTTATTCCGACAAGTCGGAATGATAAAGACTTAATTCTTCTAAATTAGTCCCGAATTATCGAGGATAAAATCCGTTTATTGATCAGTATTTATATTTTATACCGTCAAGTCGGCATCTTCGATCTGTGTAAATCCGCTAAATCCGTGAATATCAGCGCTCCATTTCTTTATTTTAAAATATAAATTTCAATACATTAAACACTTACAACTTGTATAATACCCAATAAACTCATAAAATTATGCAATTATTACATGAAGAAATTACAGCTAAAATAATTAAATCTTACTTTAAAGTTTACAACACACTTGGTTATGGCTTTTTGGAAAAAGTATATGAGAACGCATTGGCAATTGAACTTAGGAGAAATGAGTTAGAAGTTAAATGTCAATATCCTATTTCTGTGTTATATGAAAGTGAAATAGTAGGAAAATACTTTGCTGATATTATTGTAAATAATATTGTGGTAATTTTGAATTTTGGTAAGGAAGCCGAATATAGAAGAAAAATATTTATGAATAAGTATAAATATTGAAAGTCATAAATCAATTTGCGAAGTAAATTTTTTATCCGTATTTTTATCCGTTATATCAGCGTAAATCTGCGTTCTATTATTGCAATTTAAGTTGAATTATACAACATTATTTATTCACTTGTATTTAATTAAGATTATGAGAATCGTATTTAAAGTTATTTCTATTTTATTTATTGTCATTTGCCTGTTCACACAATGTGCAAGTACAAAAGTGGTACCGAATCAACCCGTATGGCTTCTGAACCGACCCATAAATCAAAGTTACTATATTGGAATAGGTTCGGGGAATAAAAAGATAAATGCCAGCAATTATCAGCAAACTGCTAAAAACAATGCACTGAACGATTTAGCCGGCGAAATAAGGGTGAATATTTCCAACTCATCGCTGCTGCACACCCTTGCTGTAAACAATGCGGTGAACGAAACTTATGACTCAAGGACAGTTACATCAACCAACGAATCGCTCGAAGGTTATGAGCTGACAGATACCTACGAAGACCAGAATAATTACTGGGCATATTACAAACTTTCAAAACAAACGTACGAGGAAATAAAGCAACAGCGTATTCAGAAAGCTGTAAATAACGCACTTTCCAAATACGACAAAGCACTGAATTTCAAAGCACAACAGCAATATTACAATGCATCGATACTACTTATTAAAGGATTGGAAGATTTAAAACCTTACCTGAGCGAACCTTTACAAACAAAATATCAGGACAAGGATATTTATCTGGGGAATGAAATAATGAACGAAATCCTGAGCATTTTCAATGAACTCAGCATAACATCCGACCTGAAAGAAATAACCGCCAAAAAAGGTCAACCCATTGATGAAGAACTACTTACTTTTACTGTCTCCGACAAAAAAGGACACCGAATCGAGAACATCCCTGTAGTTGCTGAATTTACCGGGTGCGCCATGATTGATGATTTGGACCGAACATCAGCCAACGGTATTGTTTCATTCACAATTCCGAAAGTAAAATCTAAGAAATCCATGGAGTTTTTTTCGGCTAAAATTGACATTAACAGCATTTTACAGGAAGCCACAAACGATTTTATGATTCGGAAACTGCTGCGAAACATCAAGCCGGTAGCATACAGCAAGCAGGTTAGTGTTCAGAGCCCTGTTTTCTATATAAGCTCTACCGAAAGGAGATTCGAGAAGCCAACCGATTATTCTGTTTTGAAAAATGCGTTGAGCGGAATACTCACTCAATCAGACATAAACATTACCGAAAATCCCAAATCAGCCGACTTTTACGTTGATATTCAGAGCAATACAAAACCAGCTGAAAGCATGAACAGTCTATACAAAGTGTCGTTAGATGCTGTAGTAACCGTGAGAAACCGAGAAGCAAAAGTAATTTATCAACGAAACATGACCAATATTACCGGTGTGCAGTTAACGTACGATTCGGCTGGAAACGATGCCTATAATGCCGCTGTAGAATACCTGAAAAACAGGATAGCACCAGATATTGTTGAACAATTATTTTAAGCCTTTAAATCTCCGATAAGTAGACTTTACGAAAAATAGAAAGCAGACATTATATAAACACAAATACTTTAAGAATAGGATGCTGATATACGCTGATTTAGCTGATTTAAAACGGATTTTATCTCGTCTTTGACGAGAGGATAAAGACTTGGATATTAAAATCAGCACCGATTTATCGGGGATAAAATCTGTATATTGATCCGTATTTATATGTTATCAGTTCAATTCCGCTTAATCCGTGTATATCAGCGTTCCATTTCTTTATTTTAAATTATAAAGTCTAATTATTCAGATACATAACATGTATAATGACAAGTATAATATGAAAAAAATTCTCTCAATTTGTTTATTTCTGACCTTAGTCTGTAGCGTTTCTGCTCAGGGGACTATTTCAGTGAAATCATTCCGGAAATTGCAGAATGATATGGATGCCCGCCTGAATGAAACTGCTAAGAAAGATTTCAACGGTGAACCAAGTGCCATTATTAAAGTGGTAACTACTCAAACAGGTTTTACTTTCGATTGTGGTAGTATCGGCATTGTAAAAACCATCAATAAACCCTCCGAAATTTGGGTGTATGTGCCTCATGGTGCTAAACGAATCAGTATCTTTCATGAGAAACTCGGACAAATCCGTGATTGGATGTTTACCGAACCGATTGAAAAGTCTACAGTATATGAGTTGGTATTAACCACAGGGAAAGTAATTACCACGGTAGAAGAAACCATTGAAAGCCAATGGTTAGTTATAAATACTGAACCTGCAGATGCTTCGGTTTATCTCAATGATTTGTTTGTAAAAAGCGGAACCTACCAAACCAAACTCAAACCCGGAAGTTATACCTACCGTGTAGAAGCACCGCTTTACCATACCGAAGCCGGAAAAGTGGAAATAACCGATACCAAAAAGGAAATAACAGCCAACCTGAAACCCGCTTTTGGTTTTATCTCTGTTAGCTCTGAACCCGAAAAAGAGGCTAAAGTAATAATTGATGGTAAAGCATTGACTACCAATACGCCTTGCAAAAGTGAAGGACTTGCCAGTGGAGAACATACCGTGCAGGTAATCAAAGAAATGTACCAGCCATCCACTCAAAAAGTGACTATAACTGACGGACAAACCACACCTGTAAACTTTAAACTACAACCGAACTTTGCCGAACTAAACATGACGACTTCTGCGGAAGCAACGCTCTATGTAAATAACGAGCAAAAAGCGAAAGGAAAATGGAATGGACGACTAAACCCCGGTGTGTATAGCCTGGAAGCACGAATGGATAAGCACCGCCCTGCCAAACAGGATATAGAACTGGCAGCCGGCGATGTAAAAACCAAAGACCTACAACCCACACCCATTTATGGTACATTGGATATAAGTACCACTCCGGTGGGAGCTACTATTTCAATTAATGGGAAAGAGTATGGAACGACACCGAATACAGTGCATAAACTGTTGATTGGTGATTATACAGTTAAACTAAGAAAAGAAGGATATGCAACTGTGAGTAAAATCGCCACCATTGTAGAAGGTAAATCTGTGGAAGTGAACGAAACCCTTGCCAACGGACGACCAGTAACCATAAGCTCAACACCAACAGCTGCAACACTTTATATTGATGGAAATGCAAGTGGAAATACGCCTTATACCGGCAGTTTAACTTTTGGAAATCATACTTTAGTCATAGAAAGTAATGGTAAAAAAGCTGAGAAAACGGCAAGCATAACTCAAACAGGAGGAGAAACCAGCTTTATGCTAAGCTTTGGACCACAAACTTTTACCGAAACCATTAAAGGCGTACGTTTCGATATGGTGGCTGTACAAGGTGGTTCATTCAGCATGGGAAGTGAAAGCGGAGAAGATTGCGAAAAACCCGTTCATAGCGTAACCTTAAGTGACTTTGCGATAGGTAAAACCGAAGTAACCCAAGCCCTGTGGCAAAAGGTAATGGGCAACAATCCAAGCAACTGGAAAGGTGATAACCTGCCGGTAGAACAAGTAAGTTGGGATGATATACAAGGTTTTATCATTCAACTGAACCAACTAACGGGCAAGAGTTACCGTTTACCCACCGAAGCCGAATGGGAATATGCTGCACGGGGTGGCGTTTCTTCGCGCTCAACCACCCACGCTGGCAGTAATACTATAGCTGATGTAGCTTGGTACACTGAAAATAGTGGCAGCCAAACCCATTCTGTAGCAGGCAAGCAACCCAACGAGCTGGGACTTTACGACATGACAGGCAATGTGTGGGAATGGTGCTCTGATTGGTATGGTGCATACTCCGACAGGCCACAGACCAACCCTACCGGTGCTACAAATGGGTCGCTCCGCGTGTTTCGTGGCGGTAGTTGGTACTACGATGCGCAGTATTGCCGGACGGCTTATCGCAACTACTATACTCCCGGCAACCGCTTCAACTCTGTTGGCTTCCGCCTTGTCGTCTCCAAGTAAGCAGTGGAAATCTTTCCTTTCTTTTTAAGCTAAAAGAGCTTTGCCAAAGAGGGAGTGAGGGACGAACGAACCGATAGGCAAAGCGATAAAAACAATTAATCCCGCCGTAGGCGGTCGATTTTTTTTTAAAGATTATGCAAATAAGAATATTTAATGTAGCATTTACTGATAATGGTGAAAGTTTAGCTGAATTGAATAAATTTTTGGCAGTTCAAAAAGTAATGGAGGTAGAACAACATTTTTTCCAGAACGAAAAAGGGGCATGTTGGTGTTTCTGTGTGCGATACATAAGTGCTAATATAAATAGTTTTAACACAGCAAACAGCAAACAAAAGGTTGATTATAAGGAGCTGCTAAATGAGAAGGAATTTGCTGTTTTTTCAAAACTTCGCGAGTGCCGAAAAACGATAGCAGCCTCAGATGCGGTTCCAGCCTATGCTGTTTTTACTGACGAGGAGTTAGCTGAGATGACTCGTTTCCCCGAATTGGAATTGAGTAAATTAATTGGAATAAAGGGAATTGGAGATAAAAAAGTGTCAAAATACGGCACACAACTGATTGAATTGTTCAACACCAAACCAACCGAAAATGAAACGACAGGGTAATTTGATGGCATCTGTAGCCGACATCGAAAATCTGCGTTTAGCATTTTGGAAGGCACGCAAAGCTAAAGATGGGAAAATAGAAGTTATAGCTTATCGACAATCGTTGGATAAGAATTTGCTGCAATTGCATACAGATTTATTAAATGGTACTTTGACAGTCGGAAACTATCATTATTTTACTATTTACGATCCAAAGGAGCGAAAAATATGTGCTGCAGCATTTGGAGAAAGAGTTCTACATCATGCTTTAATGAATGTATGTCATCCATTTTTTGAAAAATATCAAATCTTCGACAGTTATGCCAGTCGTAATGGCAAAGGACAATATGCAGCTTTGGAACGTGCGGCAAGTTTCCAACAAAAATATAAGTGGTTTTTGAAACTCGATGTGCGCAAATATTTTGATAGCATTGACCATTTTATATTAAAATCATTGCTCGTTAAAAAAACAAAAGACAGTAAGTTACTAAATGTATTATTTCAAATAATCGATAGTTATGAAACTGATACAGGTAAAGGATTGCCTATTGGAAATCTTACCAGTCAGTATTTCGCCAATCATTATCTAGCTTTTGCCGACCATTTTGTGTCAGAGAAATTGCGTGCAAAGGCTTACGTCAGGTATATGGACGATATGGTGATTTGGGCTAATGATAAAGATTCTTTATTAAAAATAGGAATTGAATTACAGCAGTTCATTGCCTCTGAATTGTCGTTAACATTGAAACCATTTTGTTTGAATTATACGAATAAAGGATTACCTTTTTTAGGTTATATGTTGTTTCCCAATACAATATTACTAAATAACAATAGTCGAAAACGATTTACATCAAAGCTTAAACAATATACCTATAAATTGAACAATGAAGTTTGGAATCAAATTGATTATCAAGCACATGTATTACCACTATTCGCTTTTGTGAAGTATGCCGATACATTTAATTTAAGAACCAACAAAATAGAAATTTCAAAAATTGGGTAATAGCTAAAGAGGGTCGAACCGCGTGAATCGTGGCGGTAGTTGGAACAACAATGCGCAGAATTGCCGGACGGCTAATCGCAACAACTATACTCCCGACAACCGCAACAACAATATTGGCTTCCGCCTTGTCGTCTCCAAGCTTAAAAGAAAGGATGGATTTCCACTGCTAAACCGGCTATTATCCCGCCCCAGCAATGGGCAAATATGAGTTTTAAAATCAGTTTTAGTAGGTCTTCCGGATAGAATTTTCGAACATTCTGTTTTTTATACCATATAAAGTCGCTAGTGCGATTTTGTAAACCATGTGAGAAGAAGTCACTAATGTTGCCAATAGTCAAGGCTTCACTCCAAGTGAAGCCTTGACTAAAGAAGGAAACAAAAATATAAACTTATGATATTAAAGGACATATTTACCCTCGCCATGTCGGATATGAATATTGAAAGAGGAAAAGTTTGTGCCGATTGTTGGGATATTTTATTCCAACTGTATGTATTATAATGATTTATCGCTTGGTTTACCAAGAATCTAATCTCCTTCTCGTTTGGAAAATAGGAGTTTCTGGTCGGACGTTTGTAACGTCTATATATACAAAATATTAGGCTGGGAAAGTGACTAAGTATTAAGGTATGAGAAAAATATCACCTATAAATTAAATTTATGATTCCGAAAACAACAATAGACAAAGAACAAGTTTTAGTAAACGAACTTTCAATACTAATAGAGCAAAGCCAGCAACAAGTTGTTTGGCAAGCAAATAGTACAATTACACTTTTATTTTGGCAAGTGGGTAAGCGTATTAATGACGATATATTGCAAAACAAACGTGCAGATTATGGGAAGCAGATTGTGCCGACAGTGTCGGCACAATTGGAAACCCGATTTGGGCGGAACTTTACAGAGAAAAATGTAAGACCCCTGATACCGCGCGATTGCATCGCGTGGTACTATTGAAATATGAATATTAAAAGTGAAAAATGTCGTGATGTTTGTTGGGATATTTTATTCCAACTGTATGTATTATAATGATTTATTATTCGCTAGCGCACTGTGTGCAAAGTGTTCCAATACATGAAAAAGTCACAAAATATCATTTTCGTTAAACACTGCATTTTATCAATTTAGTTATGGAAAAAGGAAACTCAATAAAACTTTTCGAAGATAGAAAAATCCGTACGATATGGAATGAAGAGGAAGAAGAATGGTATTTTTCTATTATAGATGTAATTGAAGTGCTGACAGAAACGGACCGTCCGCGCAAGTATTGGAACGACTTAAAGAAAAAGCTCCAAAAAGAAGGAAGTGAGTTGTCCGAAAAAATCGGACAACTGAAATTGCTTGCAGCCGATGGTAAAAAGTATAAAACGGATGTGGCAAATACTGATCAGCTATTTCGTTTAATTCAATCAATTCCGTCGAAAAAAGCAGAACCGTTTAAACTATGGATTGCTCAGGTAGCCAAAGAACGGTTAGACCAAATGCAAGACCCCGAATTGTCGATAGAACAGGCAATGACAGATTACAAACGCTTGGGTTATTCGGACAACTGGATAAATCAACGCTTGAAAAGTATTGAAATTAGAAAAGACTTAACCGATGAATGGAAACGACTTGGCTTGGAGGAAGGCATTGAATTTGCGACATTAACCGACATTATTTATAAAACATGGGCAGACAAAACAGCTAAAGAATATAAACAATTCAAAGGATTGAAAAAAGAAAATCTTCGTGATAATATGACAAATAAAGAGTTGGTTATCAATATGCTTGCTGAACTTTCGACCAAAGAAATATCAGCAGTAACCAACCCCGAATCGTTTCCGGAACATGAAGATGTTGCTCGTCGGGGTGGAAACATAGCTAAAGAAGCCCGCATGAAGTTGGAAGCAGAAACGGGCAAGAAAGTAGTTAGTTCACTAAATTCAAAAAGTATTCTAGCTATTGAAAATACAAAAACTCCCAATAATGAAAATGAAGCATAATAAAATGCCCTACTACCGGCACGAATTACATTGTTGTTTTGGCAAGTGGGTAAGCGTATTAATGACAATATATTGCAAAAGATTTATCATTACACTATGGGAAGGGTTTTAGTCGGAGCAACCTTAACTATATGAGATTGTTATACGATAAATTTCCAATTTGTGAGACACTGTCACACAAATTGACATGGTCGCACGTTGGCACACTTTTGCAAAGTGTTCCAATACATGAAAAAGTCACAAAATATCATTTTCGTTAAACACAGCATTTTACCAATTATAATTCAATGTCGTTTAGATAAGGGATTTCAAATTTAAGCAAGATACAAATAAGGGAATAAGGGTATTTTTGCTTGTTTAATTTTATCTACTAAGGGCTTAAATCCCTGATTTATATTGATTCTTAACCCTTAGTAGAGAGAATATACTACCTGATTTCCCCCTTATTTATTTTTAATGCTTAACTAAACGGCATTGAATTATAATTTACCAATATGGTTATAGAAAAAGGAAACTCAATAAAACTTTTTGAAGATAGAAAAATCCGTACGATATGGAATGAAGAGGAAGAAGAAAGGTATTTTTCTGTAATAGATGAATTAGTTACAAAATAATTGATATTTTTGAGTTAAAATCAATAAAATAATAATTCAATTCAATCGAAATTATTCAAAAAAAATATATATTTACCAAATTATTAATTTTTAAAACAAAATCATTATGAAAAAGAGTTTTTTAAAAGTAACAACAGGCGTTTTAGTTGTAAGCGCTATGAGTTTAATGTTTGTATCGTGCAAAACAGCCAAAGTGGTAGCAGCCGATTCAGGAGAGGTGGAAGTTATAACTCCATGTGCCGGACTAGAATTCAATAGCAATTCGAAAGCGTTGCGTTACAGTGCCATCGGTGAAAGTATGGATCAGATGACTGCCAAGAAAAAAGCCATGAGCGAAGCTCGTGCAGGACTGGCATCTTCTTTGAAAACATTAATTAAAGGTGTTACAGACAATTATGTAAAATCAGGTAATTACAACAACAAAGAAGAATTGATGAAAAACTACGAAGGTGTAAACCGTGAAGTTATTAATCAGGAAATCTCAAGTTCTGTTATTTGTGAAAAGACTACCAAAACAAAAGCTGGTACATACAAATATTATGTGTGTGTAGAAATTAATGGCAGTGACATTTTGCAGCAAATGAACAACAAAATGACGAACAACGAACAATTGAAAGTGGATTACAACTACGAAAAGTTCAAAAAGACCTTTAACGAGGAAATGGGTAAAATTGGTCAGTAATATACCATAAATCAACCTCCTCTCTTCAGGGAGAGGAGGCTGGTTTTGTCCTAATCTTAATGCCTGAATCGTGCATCGTATTTCTGTTCTACAGGTTTTGTTACTTTGTTGTGGAAGTTTTTTTTCGCAGAATTCTGTGTACGATAATTTGACCAAATTATCGGATAAAGCAAAAGAAACAGCTAAAACATTCATACCATCGAAGCTAATGTTGCCCTGCGATTTCAGTTCGTACTTTTCAGATGCGTATGTTGGAATTTCTGACGCACGATTAGATTCTGCAACAGCGTATAATCAGGCATTTCTGAGGGCTTTATCTGTTTTTGCTTTGCAAAATGCGAAAGGACGTGGCAT
Source organism: Paludibacter sp. (assembly GCA_037134195.1). GTDB lineage: Bacteria > Bacteroidota > Bacteroidia > Bacteroidales > Paludibacteraceae > Paludibacter. Next base: position 83,442 of record JBAXMR010000003.1, read on the forward strand.
GAGCGACTTTTTCAATGATTCATCTACCGGAAGCACCTCTTCCAACTACGAGGAGTTTTGCGAATTGAAAGCAGAATGTGAACTGCCATCTTCTGCGGTGAAGGTAATGAAAACGCAGCGATTGAAAAGCGGAGAATTGATACTGAAACTGAAAATTGATTCGTTGGATAAGAATCAGAACCCGGATGATAACATTCATTTTATGACTTCAGTAGAACTTTATAACAAGGAAACTGAAATTAACAAGAACAGTACCACAGCTACTAAATTGCTGATTAAAAATACTGCCATTTCAACTGGTGACCCGAAAAGTCATTCAGAAACACTGACCTGCTTTTTGAGTAACAACCGTTGGGTAAGTCAGGAATCGGTATTGGACAGCATAAAAATTGATAACAGTCGGTACAAGTGGCTTTACCTCATGGATAACGATTGTAAAAATGATACAACGGGTTTCGAAGATAAAGCTTTTGGCACTACCGACGGACTTTGGTTTGCAGTTGCCAATGGAATATACGGCTCGTTGTCGGCACAGCTAAAACCACAGTTTCTGAAACTGAAACTGGTTGACGACAGCTACGAAAACAAACTACTATCGCTGAACCGTGAAAGTGGATTTTTTCGGTTTAGTACCACTATTTTAGGAGGCATTTACGTTGAAAATAAATTATACACAAAAATAAAAACAAGTTTTCAGTAAATAAATAACACTTTAAAAAATACGAATATGAAAAGAATTACTTTTATCTGCCTGCTGTCAGCTCTTTTACTCCCTGTTAATATGCTGGCTCAGTACAGTAAAATGGTTGATGTATTGGAAGATACAGAATCTGAAATGAATGATGGGAAACAAACTTTGCGGTTCTTTGATGCCAAAACGGGGCAAACCGTGAAAGATGGAGTTATAACTATTTCCGGAATTGGTGAATTCAGATCAGATTCGCTTGGAAGGGTACGTTTCGACAAAGTGAAGGATGATAAATACACTTTCCATTTTACTAAAAATGGTTATATATCAGCCGATTACCAGTTTGAAGTAATAGAAGAAACTATTTTCCTAAATCGCTTCTCCGTTTGTCCGATTACTGAATTAGGTGCAATCAGGATAGTGCTGGATTGGAGTCGCCATCCCTCCGACCTTGATTTACATCTCATTAAATCAGGCTCATACCATATCTCGTATCAGGACATGCAGAAATCAGCCGATGGAGCAGCCCAACTCGACCGCGACGATATGAATGGCTATGGCCCTGAAACCATTACCATCAATAAAACAGATAATACGGCAAATTACATCTGTTTTGTACATGATTTTAGCGACAAATCAAATCCAAGAACCTCAGCATTGTCACGCAGTAAAGCTGTTCTGCGGGTATATGACAACAATCAATTAAAAGATACTTTCTACGTTCCACGCGACAAAACCGGAAATAAATGGTCGGTATTTGAAATCAAACGGGGTGAAATTATTGATATCAACAAACTGTCAGGAAGCAATTAAACAACTGACATTCAAAAGCTTTCTGTTCAACATTTAAAATAATAACTATGATTCATAAAAATTTATTGTCGTTCATCTGCGGATGTATATTTATCTTCGTTTTTCAGCATGGAGTTACAGCCCAGAACATAGAAGCCATAAAGGCCGACCGTGAAAATTTTATTTGGGGCGAAGGAATCGGAACAACCCTGAAAGTAGCGGATCAAATTGCGTTGGGTGATATAATCGGGCAAATATCCACTCAGGTAGAAAGTCGCTTTGAAAAAACGGTAACCGAAACAGGTAGTAAGTTTAAAGAAACAGTAAATGATGTACTGAAAACCTATTCGAGTGCCACGCTTAAAAATACCGAACGTGTCATTGTGCAAAACGAACCCGATGCCAAAGTATTCCGCTATGTGAAACGAAGTGAAATTGCAAAAGTGTTCGAATCGCGAAAAAACAAGTTGATTGAGTTAGCGCACAACGGCGAAGAAGCACTGAAAAACATTCAGATTGCTGATGCTTTGCGGTATTTTTATTGGTCACAAACCTTACTGAGAAGTCATCCGGATGCTTCTGATATTAAAATGACAGCTGCCACGGGCGAAGAAATATTGCTTATAACCTGGCTTCCGGTACAGATAAACCAGATTTTCTCGAATATGGTTATCAAGATTGATGACGTTGACAAAAAAGAAAGCTACACAAACTGTCGGTTGGACGTACGCTATAAAAACGAACCCGTTCACAACTTTGATTATACCTATTGGGGTGGTCAGGATTGGTCGAACATAATAAGTTCCAAAGATGGTATAGGTGTGGTAGAATTGCCGAAAACAGATAATGTCACTGATATTCGCATTAAAGCCGAATATGCTTTCGAAGGTGAAGCCAACATAGATTTGGAGTTACGCGATGTAATGCAAAAAATACCCCAGGTACCTTACAAAGGCAGTTACATGGTTATCAATACAAAAACGTCAAAACAGACTTCGCCCGAACCGCTGCCTGTAGTAGCAGCACAAACCACCGAAGCAGTTAAAACAAACAGTACGAACGAAGTTACACCTGCAACAGCAATAGCAAACCCAACTCCTGCAACGGCTGTAGAAATTAAACCAGCGACAGTTTCAGTGGCTGCTAGTGAAGCTTCTGTAGCTGGGAAAACGACAGTACCTGCTACAGTGGCAAGCACTGAAACTCCGGCAATTGCAACTTCAGCAGCAGAAACAGAGGTCAAAAAACCAGCTGGTATGAACTCCATACAAGTACTGACAAACTGTGCTGACAAAGACCTGATTATGAAAAAAGTGATTTCAGCAATAGGCACTAAAAACTATGAAAGCGTCGACTCACTTTTCTCGGGCGAAGGATATTCTATTTTCCAGAAACTCCTCAAGTATGGAAATGCCAAAATTATAAAACTGAATGAACTAAAGTATTACCAATACGATCAATACGTGATATGTCGTTCCATTCCCATGAGTTTCAATTTCAAAACCAACAACCGTACGTTTGTGGAGAATGTGGTTTTTTACTTCGACAAGAGCAATAAAATTTGTAATCTCACCTTCAGTTTAGCCAAACAAGCGGTCGACGATATAGCTTCAAACACCAACTGGACCGAACAAACTCGCATGTTGCTGATGAGTTTCATGGAGAATTACAAAACGGCGTACTCACTGAAACGATTGGATTATATTCAGAAGATATTCTCGGACGATGCGTTGATTATTACCGGCACGGTTACAAAAGTGAGCAACTCACCTGAGACCCGTTTTCTAAACAATAACATCATAAAATACAACAGGTTAACCAAAGCTAAATATATCAAAAACTTAGAGTATTCGTTCAAAAGCAATGAATTTATCAACATTCGTTTTACCGATAACATTGTTCGACGTTCGGGCAAAAGCAACGATGTGTATGGAATTCAAATCAAACAGGATTATTTCTCTACAAACTACGGCGACTCAGGTTATCTGTTTCTGCTAATTGACCTGTCAGATACCCTTGCTCCACAAATTCATGTGCGTACCTGGCAACCCGAGAAAAATCCCGATGGCAGTATCTATGGAATATCTGATTTCTAAAATAGCTATTATAATTTGAGGCTACAATTAATTATTTGCAAGATACCATACCCTGTTTTCAGCGTTGCAACACCCTGAAAATTTGAGTATATTGTGTTTTTAAAAT